>NZ_JAAOQS010000340.1:0-395 GCF_011603105.1 Rhodococcus sp. A14
ACAGTGCAGCATTTCAGCGCGCATTCAAGAGCTGGACAGGCAGCGCGCCGGGGGTGTATCGCCGAGGCAAGCCGTCATAAAAGGGAATGGCGGGTGGCGAAGACTGAGCGCAACCGTGCGTCGCGGAGCGTAGGGGAGAAAATGGTTCATCGCAGGAAACCGTGGAGCCTTGGAGGTGCGCGCAGACCAGGCTCGGACGTAAGCGGGGTGCAATGCCCTTCGCGTAGCAATGCAACTGCAAGCGAATGAACACACGGCGATGCGCACGGGGCACTGGCAGATGGCTGGGGGCTTGCCAAGCTGACAGCACGCCTTGAAGCCAGCAAGTGCTGTTGACCGACTATCGCACGCAGTTCGGCTTGGCGAACCCGGCAGGTTGATTGGCGCCCACACAC
>NZ_JAAOQS010000341.1:0-385 GCF_011603105.1 Rhodococcus sp. A14
GCGAGTAGCCACCGGCCGGTGCGTTGGATGGCAGCGTAAAGCGCGCGTCGGCGCCCGTCTCGCCCGCCAGCCGCGTGGTGGAAGTGGCCACCGGCGCACCATTCGGGTCAAGCACTTGCAGCTTGATGTCGCCGGCCGCCGGCACGGTCGACTCGGTCGCGTTCTTGAAGTTGCGGCCGATGAACTTGACGCTGACTTCGTCGCCCGGGCGATACAGCGGGCGATCGGTGAAGGCGTACAGCTTGGTGTTGTAGATCTCGCTGTCGTAATAGAAATTCTCGGAGATGAACACGCCGCCCGCGCGGTCGCTGCCGATCACGTAGCTGCGTTCGGGCGACACGTGGCGCAGGTCGGCCGTGCCGTCAGCTTCGGTGGTGCCTGATGC
>NZ_JAAOQS010000342.1:0-383 GCF_011603105.1 Rhodococcus sp. A14
AAATGAAGTGGCCGCAGTAAGCTGGTCTGCCACCGAGGAAACAACATGACGACATTGCATTACATCTACGACCCGCTGTGCGGCTGGTGCTACGGTGCCGCACCGCTGGTGGAGGCCGCGCGCACGGTGCCGGGCCTCACGATTGCCTTCCACGGCGGCGGCATGCTTGCCGGCCCGAATCGCCGTACGGTCACGCCCCAATGGCGCGACTATGTGATGCCGCACGACCACCGCATTGCCGAGTTGACCGGCCAGCCATTCGGCGAGCCCTACTTCGAAAGCCTATTGCGCGACACCACGGCAGTGATGGATTCGGAGCCGCCCATTGCGGCGGTCCTTGCGGCGGAGGCGCTCGGCGGCTGCGGGCTCGACATGATCCATCG
>NZ_JAAOQS010000343.1:0-381 GCF_011603105.1 Rhodococcus sp. A14
GCGCATACATCCTGAATGTCGACCGTACCGCACGCGGCCCGCAGATCGAGCTGTCCCGCACCTGCCCGGAGTTCCTGATCAAGCTCTTCGAAAACGAAGTGCCGGAAATGGAACAGGGCCTGCTGGAGATCAAGGCCGCCGCGCGCGATCCGGGCGTGCGTGCGAAAATCGCAGTCGTTGCACATGACAAGCGCATCGACCCGATTGGCACCTGCGTCGGCGTGCGCGGCACCCGTGTGACCGCCGTGCGTAACGAAGTTGGTGGCGAAGCTGTAGACATCGTGCTGTGGTCGGAAGACCCGGCGCAGTTCGTGATTGGTGCGCTGGCGCCGGCACAAGTGCAGTCCATCGTCGTGGACGAGGAAAAGCACAGCATGGACG
>NZ_JAAOQS010000344.1:0-381 GCF_011603105.1 Rhodococcus sp. A14
TGATGGGGCAGTTCTCCCTGACCACTCGGCTCACCGCGTATTTCTCGCTGTGTTCGGCAGCCGTCTTGCTGGGCCTGGGCGTGGTGATTGCGCTGGCCATGGATCAGCACTTTGCGGTGGAGGACTACACCGCGCTGCGCGAGAACGTCAGCGTCATTGAAAAGATTGTCGAATCGAGTCCCGCCGAACAGGTCCCCGAACGCATCCGCGAGGCAATCCAACATCGCACCGATCTCGTAGCTCGTATCCAGGGTTCGGACGGGCACATGCTGTACGTAACCCAGGATTTCGATTTTCAAGCGGCAACGCAAGCGCTGGCGCAGTTGCGGCATACCAGCGAAACCCTCGTTTGGGCGCAAGGCGGTCAGCAATATCGGGGCA
>NZ_JAAOQS010000345.1:0-379 GCF_011603105.1 Rhodococcus sp. A14
GACGCAGCCCACGCTGGCGAGCGTGCCGTCGCATCGCCCTCCATGGCTGTTCCCTCCATGGCGGTTGATTCGAACGCCGCACACTGCGTGATCGCCCAGCAGAAACCTGCCGAGCACTAAGCTGCACCTTCGCGTCCGCCGTTCGTGCGGACGCTGTCTTTCCCGCCTCCGCTGTTTTCCCGCTGCTAATCCGATCCCGGCCGCTGCCTGAACGGGGAGCGGTCCGTCAGTTCGTCCAGATACGCTTCCATGCCGGCCGTTTCGCGGTCGAGGAACCTGCCCACGGCATCGGCAAATGCGGGGTGCGCCAGCCAGTGTGCCGACAGCGTCGCCACGGGCTCGAAGCCGCGCGCCATCTTGTGTTCGCCTTGCGCTCCGC
>NZ_JAAOQS010000346.1:0-317 GCF_011603105.1 Rhodococcus sp. A14
GACAGGGCGCGCTGCGTATCGAGGGCGGTCGTGGTCTCAACCGAGAGCTTCCCCCCGATGTGGCCGGCGAAGATCTCCTCGTCGGTCAGCTCGACCTTCTGCGGTGTGGTGGGTTCGGACACGATGGTCATTGTCTACTCATTTCTTGGCTATCGACGATCAGCGTGAGCGTGTCGTCGGAATTGATCATTGATTCGGCGCTCATTGCGCGTGGGTCATCTCTCGATCAGGGCGTCGCCGGGGTCGGCGGCGTGTCGGGGGGTGAGTGGTTCGAGGGGGTGGCCGACGGCGACCGCTCCGAGGGGTTGCCAGTCGGC
>NZ_JAAOQS010000034.1:0-73426 GCF_011603105.1 Rhodococcus sp. A14
GAACAGTCGGGAAGGTGCTCGTCGGGGGCCATCTGGCGCTCGGGGGCGCAACGGTGGTGATCATGGCGTTCTCGTTGGCGTTCGTGTGCACCCTCGACAACGGAACCCAGCCGTGGACGTGGCCGAGCAGGTATTCGACGGCCTGGTTCGTCGCCACGACCATCCTCGCCACCACTCTGTGGGCGCTCTTCGTCACGGGTGTGGTGATCTTCTCGTCGAGGCCCCGGCGGGCACTCGGCACGGCCACGTTCTTCGTCGCCGCCGCACTCGGAGCCGCTGCGGTGATCGGGCTGTTCGGTCCGTCGGAGAATTCCGCGCTGCAACTCTGGCTCGTCTGCGCGATGAATCTCGGGTATCAGGCCGCTCACCTGCGGTCCGCGTAGTCGGTCGGAAACGAGTCAAGGCCCCACTCTGACGAGTGGGGCCTTGCTCGAACGTCATGTCCCGGCGAACCGGGAAGTCATGGCCGTTCTCAGATCAGGGTGACGCCGGTGGCCTGCGGGCCCTTGTTGCCCTGGCCGATCTCGAACGAAACGCGCTGATTCTCCTCGAGCGTGCGGAAGCCGCCGCTCTGGATCTCCGAGTAATGGACGAACACGTCAGCGCTGCCATCCTCGGGGGCGATGAAGCCGAACCCCTTCTCGGAGTTGAACCACTTCACGATGCCCTCTGCCATGTAAATCTCCTCTAACACAGTAACTTCTTCAAGCAACCGGCTCGGTTACCTGGGTCATTGAACACGACCGTCTATGACAATTCCTGTGGAGGACGTCCAAACGCTCGCAACCATCGATTTGCGAGCGTGGGAAACACAAACACAAAACTTACGACCTCCAATAGTGAACCACACATCCGGTCGGTTGTCTCCCCCGGGCTGAACTTGCGCAGGTCAGGGGATGAAATTGGCGTACACACCGGGAGCGATGGGCGCCACGATCCCGTCCGGCGCCCACGGCGCACCCTGACCGGGGAGGACGGTTACGCTCCCCGTCACCGACACCACGACGGTCCCGCTGCCGGTGGGCACGACGCGCTCGTCGTAGAAGCCGGCGAACTGCGGAAAGTCCTTGCTCACCCGGTACGAACCCGAGGCCCCGGTATTCATATCGACCCAGCCGACCAGGAGTTCACCGTGCACACCGGTCAGCCCCGCGTAGGCATTCGAGCGGACGAGCGCCGACCCCGGTCGTCCCGGAACCGGCCACGCCTGACCCCGCTACCGTCGAGAACGGCGGAATGCCGATGACCGTGGGGTGCCCCCCCCTGTGAGTACTTATCAACGTCCCGCGGTTAACAAGTACTCACGGCTGGGTGGCGGCGAGACGCACGAAGGCCGCGGCGTCGAGGGTCTCGCCGCGGGTGGACGGTGCGATGCCGGCCTCGAGCAGTCGCCGCTCCGCCTCCGCGGGCGAACCCGCCCAACCACCGAGCGCGGCTCGTAAAGTCTTGCGGCGCTGAGCGAAAGCCGCATCGATGACGGCGAACACGCGGCGGCGGTGTTCGTCGTCGACGGGCCACGGCGGTTCGGCGTACCGGTCGATGCGCACCAGACCCGACTCGACCTTCGGGACGGGCCAGAACACCGCGCGCCCGACGGCGCCCGCGCGTCGCACGGCGCCGAAGAAATTGGCCTTCACGCTCGGCACACCGTAGATCTTGCTGCCCGGGGACGCCGCCAGCCGGTCGGCGACCTCGGCCTGCACCATCACCAGAGCGGTTCGGAGACTGGGAAGTTCGGAGAACAGATGCAGCAGCACGGGCACCGCCACGTTGTACGGCAGGTTCGCAACGAGAGCCGTGGGCTCACCGGGGATCTCGGACGGCTTGACCCGCATCGCGTCCGCGCCGACCACGGTCAGCCGGTCCGCGAGTTCCGGTGCACGGTCGGCGACCGTGACCGGCAGCCGTGCCGCGAGGTTGGGGTCGATCTCGACGGCGATCACCTTGTCGACGACATCGAGTAGGGCCAACGTCAGCGAACCGAGCCCGGGACCGACCTCGAGCACCGTGTCCTCGCGTCCCACGCCCGCGGTCGCGACGATGCGGCGCACCGTGTTGGCGTCGTGCACGAAGTTCTGCCCCAGCTGCTTGGTGGGGCGCACGCCGAACTCCTCGGCTAACGCGCGCACCTCGGCGGGGCCGAGGAGTGCGGCCTGACCGCGAGCGACGGGGGGTACTTCGGCTTCGGACACCAGGCGAACTTTAACGCACGCCGAGCCTGCCCGAGCACGACGGCCACGCTCCCCAGCCCTGCGTCTTCTGCGTCTTCGACGCGACGGCGATCTGCTCCTCACGGGTGGCGAGGTCGGCGCGCGGCGCGTACTTGAGTCCGCCCTGACGCTCCCACGTGTTCTGGTCGAACTGGACGCCGCCGAAGAATCCGTTGCCGGTGTTGATAGCCCAGTTGCCGGTGGCCTCGCACTGCGCGAGCGCATCCCACACCGAACCGTTCTCGACGGGCGGCACCTCGGTGCCCGGCTTCGCGCCGACACGGATCACCTTCGGCTGTGCCGGCGTCGTGACCGTCGCGGACACCTGGCTGCGTCCGACTTCCTTGCCGTTGACGGTGTTGACCGCGAACGTGACATCCTGGACACCGGGCAGTCCCGGATTCTCGACCACGGTGCGGCTCTTGTTCATCGTCGGGTCCTCGATGCGCTGCTCCTCCGGAGCCAGCGGCAACGTCTCGACCTTCGTCTCGGTGCGGTCGCGCGTGACGGTCACGTCCATGCCGTCGGTCAGCGGCGTGTCCGCGGCCGGGACGACGGTGTCGGCCTGCTCCAGCGGCGCGCCGTGCGCGGCGAGGAAGTCCCCGACCGTCGGCGCGGCCATGCGCACGTCGGTGACCGGCAGCGCGCCGTCGGCGAGCTTGACGACGAGCGGATTGAGCACGTCGAGGGCCGCACCGTCGAGCGGGAGTCGCTGCGAACGGGACGCGGACACGTGCACGTCCTCGCCGAGTTCGAACTGCTTCAGTGCGTCCTCGACGGTGAGCGCGGTGGTCCACACCGTCTTGGGCTGACCGTCCACCGTCAACGACACCTCACGCGCGCGGCGCAGCACCACGGTGTCCCCGTCGGACAGGGTCGCGTCGCGCTCCGGCGCCACGACATCGCGGTCGCTGATCGAGTACCCGGCGTCGGACAGTGCGGCGTCGACGCTCGTGGTCATGGTGCTCAGCGAGATCTTCTCGCCGTCCACGTCGAGTGTGACGTTCTTGTGCCGGACCACGGCCATCACTCCGCCTGCGATCAGTGTGGCGAGAAGCAGGGCCACCACGGCGTAGAGCAGCGGCGAGCGAGCCGAATTGATCTTCGCGAAGGGCGACATCGTGTTCCTTTACTTCAGACCGTCAGCGGAGTCCGAGCTTGCTGGTGCACGCGGGCCATGCGCCCCAGCCCTGCGCCGCCTGGACCTTCTCGGCGACGGAGATCTGCTGTTCGCGGGATGCGAGGTCGGCGCGGGCGGCGTACTGGCTTCCGCCGAACGCTTCCCAGGTGCTCTGGGTGAACTGCAGTCCGCCGAAGAATCCGTTGCCGGTGTTGATGGCCCAGTTGCCGGTGGCCTCGCAGTGCGCGATCGAATCCCAGGTGGAGGCGTTGGAGATGGCGAGTTCCTTCACGCCGACCTTGACCAGTGCCGGCGCGGGCTCGCGGAGCACCTGCGAGCTGAGTTCCTGACGTCCGGCCTCGACACCGTTGACCGTCTTCACGGATGCGGTGACGGTGCGCTCGCCGGGGACTCCGGGGTTCTCGACGACGGTCTTGCCCTTGTCGAGCGCGGGATCCTCGACGCGATTCTCGGGCGGTGCGATGGGCAGCGTCTCGGTGCGCGTCTCGGTGCGGTCGCGGGTCACGTGGATCTCGGCGCCTTCGACGACGGGGGCGTCGGCGGGTGGAACGACCGTGTCGGCCTGCTCGAGCGGCGCGCCGTTGGCCGCGAGGAGCGCACCGACGGTGGGGGCTGCCAGTCGGACGTCCGTGAGCGGTGCGCCGCCGTCGGCGACCTTGACGAGCTTGGCGTTGACGACCTCGAGCGCGGTGCCCTCCAGCGGCAGGCGCTCGGAGCGGGACGCCGAGACGTGGACGTCGTCGGCGAGTTCGAACTGCTTCAGCGCGTCGTCGACGGTGAGGGCGGTGGTCCACACGGTCTTCGGCTGCCCGTCGACCGTGAGGTCGATCTCGCGGGCACGCCGCAACACCACGGTGTCGCCGTCGGAGAGCGACGCGTCGGCAGCGGGGGCGACCGCGTCACGCTCGCTGACGGTGTATCCGGCGTCGTCGAGCGCGCCGCCGACGTCGGAGGCCATCGTGCCGAGCGAGATGGTCTCGCCGTCGACGTCGAGCGTGACGGTCTTGTGCCGCGCCACTGCCAGCGCACCGCCCACGACGAGCGTCGCGAGCAGTGCCGCGACGACTACGTAGAGAAGGGGCGATTTGGCGTTGTTGATTCTGGCTAAAGGCGACACATGAAATCCCAAGGCTGGCGAAGGTTTGATCACGGTACGGTAACGAATCGGCGATGGTCTGGCAACTTTGCCGCTACGACCTGCGTGCGAGATCACGAAAAGGTTGAGATCGGGGACAGTTTTCACTTCACCGCGGCGAAACGCTTCTGGTCCGGACCACGTGCGAAACGCAGTATCTTGCGACATGCACCAAGAGGCCCGGAAGCGACCGGGCACTACCGACTGAGAAAGCTGGGGTTCCGTGCGCAGCAGATCCGATCGACTTCTGAGACTCGTCAGACGTCCGAGAGTGCCCGCGGTGATCGCCGCGCTGACGCTGCTCGTCACACTCGTCGCGCCCGGCCTCGCCGGCGCACAAGAGCCCGCTCCGGGCAACAACTACACGATCGCCACCGACATCACGTTCGCCCCGTTCGAGTTCCAGGACGAGAGCGGCAAGCTCGTCGGAATCGACATGGACCTCCTCGCCGCCATCGCCGAGGACCAGGGGTTCACCTACCAGGTCAACCCCGTCGGATTCGACGCCGCGCTCCAGGCGGTCACGGGCGGTCAGGCCAACGGCATGATCGCCGGCATGTCGATCACCGACGCCCGCAAGGCGACGTTCGACTTCTCCGATCCGTACTTCGAGTCGGGCGTGCAGATGGGCGTGCTCGAGAGCAACGACTCGATCACCTCGTACGAGGACCTGCGCGGCAAGTCCGTCGCGGTCAAGAACGGCACCGAGGGCGCCACGTACGCGGAGTCCATCAAGGACCAGTACGGCTTCACCACCAAGTACTTCGCCGACTCGTCGAGCATGTTCGACGAGGTCCGCACGGGTAACTCGGCGGCCGTGTTCGAGGACTACCCCGTCCTCGCCTACGGCATCAAGCAGGGCAACGGCTTCAAGACGGTCACCGACAAGGTCCCCGGCGCCAGCTACGGGTTCGCCGTCGCGAAGGGCCAGAACGCGCAGCTCCTGCAAGAGTTCAACACCGGGCTCGCCAACCTGAAGGCCAGCGGCCAGTACGACGAGATCCTCGACACCTACCTCAACTCCGACGCATCCGACGACGACAACTCGATCCTGGGCCTGATCAAGAGCACCTACCCGCTGCTGCTCGAGGGCCTGTGGCTCACGATCGTCCTGACCGTGGTCTCGATCGCCATCGCGCTCGTCCTCGGCGCGATCTTCGGCCTGTTCCGGGTGTCGACCAACATCGTCCTGCGCGGCATCGGCACCACCTATGTCGACGTGTTCCGCGGCACCCCGCTGCTGGTGCAGGCGTTCTTCATCTACTTCGGCATCCCGGCGGCACTGGACTTCCAGATGTCGGCGTTCACGGCGGGCATCATCACGCTGAGCCTCAACGCAGGCGCGTACATGGCCGAGATCGTGCGCGGCGGCATCCTGTCCGTCGACAAGGGCCAGATGGAAGCGTCGCGGAGCCTCGGCATCAGCTACCTGAAGTCGATGCAGAAGGTCGTGATGCCGCAGGCCGTGCGGACGATGATCCCGTCGTACATCAACCAGTTCGTGATCACGCTGAAGGACACGTCGATCCTGTCCGTGATCGGGCTCGCCGAGCTCACTCAGACCGGACGGATCATCATCGCCCGCAACTTCCAGTCCTTCAACATGTGGCTGATCATCGGTGTGATGTATTTCATCATCATCATGGCGTTGACGAAGCTGTCGAACCGGCTCGAGAAGAGGATCAACAAGTGACCGAGACACCGGTGACAGAGAACAAGGCCGAGACCGCCGACCCGAAGATCCGGGTGAAGGGCCTGAAGAAGTCGTTCGGCGACAACGAGGTCCTCAAGGGCATCGACGTCGACATCGCGAGCGGTGAAGTGGTCTGCGTGATCGGCCCCTCGGGCTCCGGCAAGAGCACGTTCCTGCGCTGCCTCAACCGGCTCGAGGACATCACGGACGGCAAGGTCGTGGTCGACGGGTTCGACGTGAGCGACAAGAAGATCGACATCGACCGGGTGCGTCAGCACATCGGCATGGTCTTCCAGCACTTCAACCTGTTCCCGCACATGACGGCGATCGAGAACGTGATGCTCGCGCCCGTGCAGACCAAGCGCGCCTCCAAGGACGAGGCGCGGGCGACGGCGGTTCGGCTGCTCGAGCAGGTCGGGTTGGCGGAGAAGGCGGACGCGAAGCCGGCGAACCTGTCCGGTGGGCAGAAACAGCGCGTCGCGATCGCGCGGGCCCTGGCGATGAACCCGGACATCATGCTGTTCGACGAGGCCACCAGCGCGCTGGACCCCGAGATGGTGGGCGAGGTGCTGCAGGTTCTGCGCGACCTCGCGAAGGGCGGCATGACGATGGTCGTGGTCACGCACGAGATGGGCTTCGCTCGCGAGGTGTCCGACCGGGTGATCTTCATGGCGGACGGCTACGTGGTGGAGGAGGGAACTCCGGAGCAGATCTTCGGCGACCCGCAGCAGTCCCGTACCCAGGACTTCCTGAACAAGGTCCTCTGACACGTGAGTGGCGAAGCGTGCCGGGGGACGCTTCGCCACTCACATGGGGGTCAGACGGTGGCGCGTTCCTTCGCCGCCCACGGCACCTTGTCGCCGAGCAGTCCGTCGACACCGAATCGGCCCGATCCGACGACGGCGAGCAGCAGTGCGCCGACGCCCAGCGCCAGCACCAGCTCGTAGCCGCCCTCGCTCGCGAAGATTCCCTTGTCGGCGTGCACGAGGAAGAAGGCGCCGACCATGTCGAGGAAGAGCAGGATGCCGAAGATCGGGACGGCCGCTCCGATGATGAGTGCGATTCCGCCGATCAGCTCGATCCACGTCGCGAGGAATGCCGAGATGCCGGGAACCGGAACTCCCATGGCCTCGAAGCCGGCGGTCGTGGCGTCGAGGCCGTTGGTGAAGGCCTTCTGCCAGCCGTGGGCGAGGAAGATGATGCCGATGCCCACGCGGGCGACGAGGATTCCCAGGCTTCGGACTGCGGGGTTGTTCATGGATGTGCCTTTCATCGTGGTGTCCCCGCGCGACCGGGACGACCGTTAGTTGAACAGGCAACGATCCTAAGTTCTCTAACTTGAAACTTCAACATAGGGCCCTTCGGCCCTGTGCGTGCTCGACGAGTCCAGGGACTCACTAACCACACACGGGCCGGAGGCCGTACACGCGCTCGGCGGTCGCGGTGGACGCCTTCGCCAGGTCGTCCGGATCCTCGCCGCGGATCTCGGCGAGCGCCCGGACCGTGTACGGCAGGCAGTACGGCTCGTTGGGAGCGCCCCGGAACGGGTGCGGGGTGAGGAACGGCGCATCCGTCTCGACGATCAGCTGATCCGATGGCACCAGCGGGGCCGCTTCCCGCAAGGCCTTCGCGTTCTTGAAGCTGACCGTGCCGGAGAAGCTGAGGACGTAACCGGCGTCGACGCACTCGCGCGCCATCTCGGCGTCCGAGGAGAAGCAGTGGAAGATCACCGTCTCCGGCGCACCCTCCTCGCGCAGCACCTGCAGCAGCGCCCGGTTGGCCTCCCGGTTGTGGATCATCAGCGTCTTGCCGAGCCGCTTCGCGAGGTCGATGTGCCAGCGGAAGCCCTCGGTCTGCTCGGGGACCGTGGCGCAGCCGTCGAGTTTCCCGGGCCAGTAGAAGTCGAGTCCCGTCTCCCCTACCGCGACCACCCGGGGATCGCCGGCGAGTCGCTCGATCTCCGCCCTGGTGGCGTCGTCGAGCACGTTCGCCCTCGTCGGGTGGATGGCCACGGCCGCGTAGACGCGGGGATCCCAGTGCGCCGCGTCGACGGCGAACTGCGCGGCCGCCAGGTCGTCGGCCACCGTGACCACCCGCTCCACCCCGACCGCGGCGGCCCGGTCGACGATCGCCGTGACGCTCGCGGCGTCCGAGGCACCACACGCATCGAGGTGGGTGTGCGAATCGACGAGCGGGAACAGCGGCGCAGGGGCTTCCGGGGCGGGACGATCTTTGCTCATGCGGACATTGTCGACGCCGCCGCCGCACGTGTCACATGCGGTACTTTCTCCCCGACGGGGAGGGAGCCGTGTCCATGACTTCGAGCTCGATGAACGGCCGCGTGATCGCGGTGACCGGCGGTGCCAGAGGAATCGGACGGGAGATCGCCCGACAGCTGGCGCTGGCCGGCGCCCGGGTCGCGATCGGCGACGTCGACGGCGCCGCCGCCCGCAGGACGGCGGACGAACTCGGCCGGACGGGCCGGACGGGCCGGACGGTGGAGGGTCTCGAACTGGACGTCACCGACACCGCGTCGTTCACGGCATTCCTGACAGCCGTCGAGGATCACTGGGGCCCGATCGACGTGCTCGTCAACAACGCGGGCGTGATGTGGGTCGGGAAGTTCGACGAGGAACCCGACTCCGCGACGGATCGGCAGCTCGCCGTCAACCTGCACGGGGTGATTCGTGGGGTGAGACTGGCGGCGCCGGCGATGCGTGAGCGCGGCCGCGGCCAGATCGTCACGGTGGCGTCGCTGGCGTCGAAGGTCGCACCACCCGGCGAGTCGACGTACGCCGCGACGAAACACGGCGTCCTCGGCTACCTGACCGGCGTCCGCGAGGAGCTGCGCGGGTCGGGTGTGCAGATCTCGGTGATCATGCCGGGCGTCGTCGACACCGAACTCGCGGCCGGCACCGCGACGGGCGCGGCAAAACTGCTCACGCCGGCCGACGTCGCGAAGACCGTCGTCGCGGTGATCCACCGGCCCCGGTTCGAGGTCACCATCCCCCGGTACGTCGGTCCGCTGGCCCGGCTGGTCACCGTCTTTCCGCAGTTCGCCCGCGACTTCGCGATCCGCCGGATGGTTCCAGACCAGGTCAGGTCCACGAACAAGTCGGCCCGCGCGGCGTACGAGTCACGCGCCGTCACCGACGAGGACGACACCGGACCGGCCTAGAACCCGAATCTGCGCGTCACGAAACGGCAGCGCGCAGATAGAGTGGTCGCACCATGAATGCTGCTGATTCCACCGCCTCGCGGCCACCTTTCTATCTGACGACGGCGATCGCGTACCCCAACGGCGTCCCGCACATCGGCCACGCCTACGAGTACATCTCCTCCGACGCCCTCGCACGCTTCAAGCGCCTGGACGGGTTCGACGTCTACTTCATGACGGGAACCGACGAGCACGGCCTGAAGATGCAGCAGACGGCGGCCAAGGAAGGCATCGACGTCCGTGAGCTCGCCGCACGGAACTCGGACGTGTTCGAGGCCATGGACAAGACGTTGAACATCTCCTTCGACCGGTTCATCCGCACCACGGACGCCGATCACGAAGAAGCCAGCAAAGCGATCTGGCAGAAGATGCTCGCGAACGGCGACATCTACCTCGACACGTACTCGGGCTGGTACTCGGTCCGCGACGAGGCGTTCTACACCGAGGCCGAGACCACGCTGCAGGACGACGGTTCACGCCTGTCCACCGAGACGGGCACCCCGGTCGAGTGGACGGAGGAGTCCACGTACTTCTTCAAGCTGTCCGAGTATCAGGACAAGCTGCTCCGGCTGTACGAGGAGAACCCCGACTTCATCGCACCTGCGACGCGGCGCAACGAGATCGTCAGCTTCGTCAAGGGCGGGCTGAAGGACCTGTCGATCTCTCGCACGACGTTCGACTGGGGCGTTCCGGTCCCCGACCATCCCGAGCACGTCATGTACGTGTGGGTGGACGCGCTCACCAACTACCTGACCGGCGCGGGTTACCCGGACACCGACTCCGAGCAGTTCGGCAAGTTCTGGCCGGCGAACCTGCACATCATCGGCAAGGACATCACCCGGTTTCACACGGTGTACTGGCCGGCCTTCCTGATGTCTGCGGGAATCGAGTTGCCGAAGCGCGTCTTCGTGCACGGATTCCTCTACAACAAGGGCGAGAAGATGTCGAAGTCGGTCGGCAACGTCGTCGACCCCGTCGCCATGGTGGAGCAGTACGGCCTCGACGCCGTGCGCTTCTTCCTGCTCCGCGAGATCTCCTACGGTCAGGACGGCAGCTACAGCCACGAGGCCATCGTCACCCGGATCAACGCCGACCTGGCGAACGAACTCGGCAACCTCGCGCAGCGGTCGCTGTCGATGGTCGCGAAGAACTGCGACGCCCAGGTCCCGGCCCCCGGCGAGCTGACCGAGGACGACACGGCGATGCTCGCGCAGGCGGATGCGCTGCTCGAGCGGGTTCGCGCCGAATACGACGTGCAGGCACTGCATCTCGCGCTGGAGACGATCTGGTCGGTTCTGGGCGAGACCAACCGGTACTTCTCCAAGCAGGAGCCCTGGGTTCTGCGGAAGACGGATCCGGAGCGGATGGCGACGGTGCTGTACGTGACGCTCGAGGTGGTGCGGATCGTCGGCATTCTCGTGCAGCCGGTGATGCCGGACGCCGCGGAGAAGATCCTCGACCTGCTCGGCCAGAAGGCCGATGCGCGGCAGTTCAGCGACCTTCCGACGCGCATCGTGGCGGGCACCGCGTTGCCCGCGCCGTCGGGCGTGTTCCCGCGTTACGTGGAGGACTGATCCACGCGGGGTCCGTTCGTGTCGGACCCCGCATGCACACTCTCCCCCATGACGCCGAATAGAACATACATTCGATCTCCTCACGGTGGATTCGGGAACGGAGCGCGCGTGTTCGACGACGAAGTGAGCCCTCAGGCCGCAGCGGCGGTCCACACCCTGATGGGTGAGTTGTCGGCCGCGTACGAGCGTGGGTGGCAGCCCGCCGACGTCGTGCATCTGGCGCGGAGATCGAAGGAGCCGTCCGAGGCGGCGCTGGCGGCGGCCCTGGTGCTGCACGAGGCGGAGCGCACGCGCGCCGTGCACCGGGCGCCGCGGGACTGGGTGGAGCAACTCCGCACCATCGGCGAGCAGTATCCAGGCGCGTCGCACCTGGCGGGGCGGGTTCCGGTCGACGGTCCCGACGTTCGGGCGCTCGCGGCCGGACTGTTGTTCGAAGACCCGTACCACTCCGTCTACCAGCTCACCGACCTGTCGCTGACGTGGACGAATCTGCCCGGCTGGACGGTGCTCGCTCCCCCGCCGTCGACGTGGCCGGTCGTGCGGGTCGCCGACACGGCCGCGGCGGTGCCGGGCGAGACCGAGGCCGACGCGAAGGTGCTCAACAGGATCCGCGGTTTGCTCGCGAAGGCCGAGGCCACCGATTTCGCGGAGGAGGCGGAGATCTTCACCGCGAAGGCGCAGGAATTGATGACGCGCTACGCGATCAACGCCGCTCTCCTCCACACCCAGAACGGGGTGGGCAACACGGCGGTGCACAGTCGCCGCATCCACCTGGAGAATCCGTACGTCAAGGAGAAGGTGCACCTTCTCACCGAGATCGGCGACTCCAACCGGGTGCGCACCGTGTGGTTCAGTTCCCTCGCCATCGCGACCGTGGTCGGAACCCCCCTCGACCTCCAGCAGGTCGACATGCTGTTCACGTCGCTGCTCGTGCAGGCGACGCGCGCAATGCAATTCGCGGACGCCGACAGTCGCAGTGGTTCCCGCACCACGTCGTTCCGCAAGGGTTTCCTCGCGGGCTTCGCCAGTCGCATCGGGCAGCGGTTACGCGACGCCGACAGCCGGGCCACGGCCGAAGCCGCCGACGAGGCGTCGATTCCCGTCGACGATCTGCTCCCGATTCTGGCCACCAAGTCCGAGGCCGTCGACGCCGAGTTCGACCGTCTGTTTCCGCGTACCAAGAAGGCGCGCGGCAGGGCCGTCGACGCCAACGGCTGGTACGCCGGGCAGGCGGCCGCCGACGACGCCTCGCTGGCTCCCGGGGAGCGTGCCCTCCGGCGGTAACTCTCGCAGGCCGCCTAGTCCTTCCGGGAGGCCAGCACCGTTTCGTAGAGTTCCCGCTTCGACACACCGGTGGTGGCGACGAGCGCGCACGCGTCCTTGAGCCGGGTGCCGTCCGCGACGAGTCGCTCCACCTCGTCGACGAGGTCGGCGGGGTCGGACGCGACGAGCGTGGCACCCTCCACCACCACCGTGATCTCGCCGCGGACACCCTCGGCGGCCCACTCGGCGAGCTCGGCGAGGGTGCCGCGGCGGACCTCCTCGTACGTCTTGGTCAGTTCCCGGCAGACGGCGGCGCGGCGGGTTCCACCGAGCACCTCGACCGCGTCGGCCAGGCAGTCGGCGAGCCGGTGCGGCGCCTCGAAGAACACGCAGGCGCGTTGCTCGGCGACCAGTGCCTGCAACCACGTCTTGCGCTGGCCCTGCTTCCGGGGTGGGAAGCCGTCGAAGCAGAACCGTTCGACGGGCAGCCCGGACAGCGCGAGCGCCGTCGTCACGGCCGACGGTCCGGGCAGGCACGTCACCGCCAGATCCTCGGCCACGCACGCCGACACCAGCCGGTACCCGGGGTCGCTGACCGAGGGCATGCCGGCGTCGGTGACGAGGAGAACGGTCTTGCCGGACGCGACATCGGCGACGAGCGCGGGCAGCCGGGCCGTCTCGACCTGGTCGTAGAAGCTGACGACCTTGCCGGTGATCGTCACGTCGAGAGCGGAGGCGAGGGCTTTGGTGCGGCGGGTGTCCTCGGCGGCGACGACGTCTGCCGTCTCCAGCGCCGTACGCAGCCTCGGCGAGGCGTCACCCACGTCCCCCATCGGTGTTGCGGCGAGCACTAGGCGACCAGTCATGACCCACAGCCTACGATTGCGGCGTGACGATGCTGACGGACGAGCGACCGACGCCCTCCGCACGACAGCCGTCCATGGTCGGACCGGCGCCGCTCGTGCCGCCCCCCGACTTCGGTCCAGTCGACCGTGCCCGCGGCTGGGTGGTCACCCTGTTCGTCACGGCGATCGCGGCGATCACCCGGTTCACGATGCTCGGTTACCCGACGGACGCGGGCACTCCCGTGTTCGACGAGAAGCACTACGCGCCGCAGGGCTGGCAGGTGCTCACCGGCGGCTGGCTCGAGGACAATCCCGGTTACGGGCTGGTGGTGCATCCGCCGATCGGCAAACAGCTGATCGCGATGGGCGAGGCGATCTTCGGCTACAACGGCTGGGGTTGGCGTTTCGCCTCCGCGGTGGCGGGCACGATCATGGTCCTCCTGGTGATCCGCATCGTCCGCCGGCTCACCCGATCCACTCTGATCGGCGGCCTCGCCGGGATCCTGCTGGTCGCGGACGGCGTCACGTTCGTGTCCTCCCGGCTCGGCATGCTCGACATCTTCCTGGCACTGTTCGCCGTCGCCGCTCTGGGCTGCCTGATCGTGGACCGCGACCAGGTCCGCGAGCGGATGGCCCGCGTATACGACGAGGGCCGGATCGGCGACAGCGACTGGGGCCCACGCCTCGGTGTGCGCTGGTGGCGATTCGGCGCCGGGATCATGCTGGGTCTCGCGTGCGGCACCAAATGGTCGGGCGTCTACTTCATCGTGTTCTTCGGGCTGCTCAGCGTCGCATTCGACGTGTCGGCCCGACGCGCCTACGGGGTGCGGCGCCCGTGGTTCGGTGCCGGCGTCCGCGACGTGGGCCCGGCGCTGTACGCGCTCGTCGTCGTGCCACTGTTCGTGTATCTCGCCAGCTACTGGGCGTGGTTCGCCAGCGAGACCGGCGTGGACCGGCATGCCGTGGGCAACGAGATCGGGACGGGCGGCCCCTGGTCGTTCGTGCCGGGCGCGCTCCGCTCGCTGTGGTACTACAGCGGCAACGTCCTCGAGTTCCACGAAGGCCTCACCAATTCGGCGGGCAATCATCACCCGTGGGAGTCGAAGCCGTGGACGTGGCCGATGGGTCTGCGCCCGATGCTGTACTACTTCGCCGAGGGCGATCACGTCACCGGCTGCGGAGCGTCGAGTTGCGTCAAGGCCGTCATGCTCATCGGGACGCCCGCCATGTGGTGGCTGGCACTGCCGATGCTCGCGTGGGCGCTGTGGCAGACCGTGGTGCGGAAGGACTGGCGGTACGCCACCGTCCTCACCGCCTACGGCGCCGCGTTCCTGCCGTGGCTGACCACCCTGGACCGCCAGATGTACTACTTCTATGCGGTGGCGCTGGCGCCGTTCATGGTGATGGGTCTCGCGCTGGTCCTGGGCGACATCCTGGGAAGCGCCAAGGCGTCGTTCGAACGCCGGACCACCGGCCTGCTCGCCGTCTGCCTCTATGTGGGGCTCGTGGTCGCCAACTTCATCTGGTTGTGGCCGATCCTCACGGCCGTCCCGATCACCCCGGACACGTGGCAGCACCAACTGTGGCTTCCCAGCTGGCGCTGACCCCGGAATTATCCCAGCTGGCGCTGACCCCGGAATGAGTCGAGCCGCCCGGGTCCCGTGGGACACCGAGCGGCTCGCAGACTGTTTCTCTAGCGGGACGAGATCCGGTCGCGACGACGTTTGGCCGCCACTCTCCGCATCTCTCTCCGCATCTCCCGGCCGTCGACGATCATCTGGTCGCGTGACAGATCCTTGTAGAGCGAGAAACACAACCCGATCATCACGAGGACGAACGGCGCCGCGGCGATGATCGTCATCGTCTGCAGTCCGTCCAGCGCGGTGTCGCCGCCGGTCCACAGGATGAGCGCGGCCACGCCTCCGGTGAGCACACCCCAGAACACGACCACCCAGCGCTGCGGTTCCAGCGAACCGCGCTGCGACAGGGTGCCCATCACCATCGATGCGGCGTCGGCGCCGGAGACGAAGAAGATCCCCACGAGGATCATCACCAGGACGGTCGTGATGCCGGTGAGCGGCAGGTGATTGAGCATGCCGAACAGCTGACCCTCCTGGGTGTCCTGTCCGGCGAGGTCGATTCCGTCACGCTGCTCGCTGATTCCGGCACCACCGAAGATCGCGAACCACACGAGGCTCACGGCGCTCGGCACCACGATCACGCCGACCACGAACTGGCGGATGGTCCGGCCACGGCTGATGCGTGCCAGGAACATGCCGACGAACGGGGTCCAGGAGATCCACCACGCCCAGTAGAAGATGGTCCACGAGGACAACCATTCGCCGGTCGCCGGATCGGACGACGCTCCGGTGCGGGCCGACATCTGCGCGAGCTGCGCGGCGTAGGCGCCGATCGTGGTGGGCAGCAGGTTGAGGATCAGGACCGTCGGCCCCACGACGAACACGAAGAGGGCCAGGATGACGGCGAGCACCATGTTGGTGTTGGAGAGCCACTGAATTCCCTTCGCGACACCCGACACAGCGGATGCCACGAACGCGAGGGTCAGCAGGGCGACGATCGCGACCAGCAGAAACGTGCTGACCTCCGACATCCACCCGACAACCTGGAAACCGGACCCGATCTGTAGTGCGCCGAGGCCCAGCGAAGCGGCGGTGCCGAACAGCGTCGCGAAGATCGCGAGAACGTCGATGAACTTGCCGATCGGCCCCTCGGCGCGACGGCCGAGCAGCGGGATGAAGGCGGAGCTGAACAGCTGCTTGCGACCCTTGCGGTACGAGCCGTACGCGATCGACAGTCCGACAACCGCGTACATCGCCCAGGGGTGCAGGCTCCAGTGGAACATGGTGGTGGCCATCGCAGTTCCGATGCCACCGTTGGAACCCGGAGGGGGTGTCACGTAGTGCGCGAGCGGTTCGGCGACACCGAAGAACATCAGTCCGATGCCCATGCCGGCGCTGAACATCATCGCGATCCAGCTGACCGTCCGGAACTCGGGCTGCTCGCCGTCCTTTCCGAGCGGGATGTGACCGAACTTGCTGAACGCGAGCCACAGTGAGAAGAGGACGAACCCGCTCGCCGACAGGACGAACAACCAGCCCATGTCGGTGACCAGCCAGTCGAGTGCCTTGCCGGTCGTGGAGTCGAGATTGTCGGGGGCCACGAGCCCCCAGACGACGATTGCCGAGACCGCGGCGGCAGCGGCGGAGAACACGACGCGGTCGGTGCGAACACCGACCCGTTTAAGCCCTCCGCCGACGCTCGCGTCGGCGGTCTCGGAACCTTGATCAGGCAGATCCGTATTCATTGCCATGAACAACTACGTTGGTCATTTTCGATGGTAAAAGCAAGCTAGCCCATCGCTTCACACCGAATCGAGACCCAGCCTACGGCATCGTTACGCTGCGGTTTTTCCCCATCCCGAGCCTCTTCCGAGAAGCCCGTCGATGCTGAGGCGTCCGGCACCGATCACGGCGAGAAGTAGCGACCCGACGCCGAGTGCGACGACGAGTTCGTACCCGCCGTTCGCGACGAAGACACCCTTGTCCGCGTGCACCAGAATCAGCGCTCCGAGCATGTCGAGAAACAGCAGGATTCCGGCGATCGGCGTGGCCACTCCCACGATGAGAGCAAATCCACCCGCGAGTTCAATAGTGGCGGCCGCAACAGCCGAAATGTCGGGCAGTGGGACGCCCATGTCGGCGAACGACGCCTGTGTGGCCTTCACTCCGTAGTCGAAGAACTTCTGCCAGCCGTGCGCGACGAAGACGACGCCGAGTCCGATCCGGGCAATCAGTAGTGCGAGGTCGCGGAAGAGTGCGGAAGCCATACCGAGCGTCTACCTTTCTGGGGTCACACCTTCTGGAGACGGCACCGACCTCATTCGGCGCCGCGGAGAGCGGACTGCACGAAGCCGAGGATCTCCTCGTCGGACACCCCCAGCTTCCGCAGTTCCTGCACATACCCTGTTGCGGCCTTCTCGGCCCGGGCGCGAATGGGGTCACCGCCGCTCGCGATGAACGTGCCCTGCTTGCCCCGGGTTTCGATGACACCCTGCTCGCCGAGTTCCCGGTACGCCTTGGCGACCGTGTTCGGTGCGAGACCCACCTCGACGGCGAGCGCGCGGACTGTGGGGATCTTCGTTCCCGCGATCAGCTGCCCACTGCGCACCTGCTCGATGATCTGCAATCGCAACTGGTCGAACGGGGCGGTCGACGAATCCGGATCGATGTCGATGTCCACGGCCGGCGCCACCTCCGTTGTTCCACACGTTGTATCAGACCGTAGTTGCGCGGTTGCGGCGCCGCAATGCTCACACCGCGGCGACGGCCTCCTCGATCGGCGTCGGACCGGACGTCAGCATGAGCGTCTTCTTCGCAGTCTCCGGGTGATCCAGAAGCGCCGCGATCACTGCGGCGACGTCGGCGCGCGGGACGGTGCCACGCTCGAGGGGCGGCGCAGTGAGCGTGACGTGACCCGTCGGGTCGTCGTCGAGCAGACCGCCCGGGCGGAGAATCGTCCAATCGAGGTGGGTCCGGGCGCGCAGGTCTTCCTCGGCGGCCGTCTTCGCGACGAGGTAGGCCGCGAACACGTCGTCGGTGCCCTCGGGGATCGGCTCCCCCGCCCCGAACGAACTGATCTGGACGAATCGCCGCGTTCCCGCCTTCTCGGCGGCGTCCGCGAGGAGAACCGCGGCCCCGCGATCGACGGTGTCCTTGCGGGCGATACCGCTGCCCGGGCCTGCGCCTGCGGCGAAGACAGCGGCGTCCGCACCGACGAGCGTCTTCGCCACGTCGTCCGCGCTCGCCGTCTCCAGATCGATCACCACCGGTTCGGCGCCGAGCGCCGCCACCTCGTGCTCGTGATCGGGGTTGCGGATCAGCGCGACCGCTCGGTCACCGCGCGCGGTGAGAATCTTGATGAGGTGACGGGCGATTTTCCCGTGTCCACCCGCAATGACGATGCGCCGCGGAGTCGCGTCCCTGTGCTCGGCCATGATCGATCTCCCTCTTTCGTCGACTATTCACTAGTTACTCCTCTCCTTCAGCGCTCCCTGCGGGCGGGTTTGTTCCCCGGTGCAGAATGTCGGGTATGGCGAACACCGCGACCATCTACCACAACCAGCGATGCAACACGTCCCGCACCGTCCTCGGACTGATCCGGGACGCGGGCATCGAGCCGACCGTCGTGAAGTACCTCGAGACCCCGCCCTCGCGGGACGGGCTGCGCAAACTTCTCGACGACGCCGGGCTGAAGCCGAGCGAGGCGATCCGTAAGAAGGAGGCCGTCTTCAAGGAGCTCGCGCTCGCCGAGGCGTCCGAGGACGAACTGCTGGAAGCGATGGTGGACAACCCCATCCTCATCGAGCGACCGATCGTCGTGACGGACAAGGGCACCGTCCTCGCCCGCCCGGCCGAGAAGGTCCGCGAGGTCCTCTAGGCGCTGCGCGCCCGTGCGCCTTTCTGGTTGCTCCGACTACCAGAAAGGCGCACGGGCGGCGGAGCCGCCTACAGCGGGTCGCGGGCCACCGGACAGGACATGCAGCGGGGTCCGCCGCGGCCCGACCCGAGTTCGGAACCGGCGATCCGCAGTACCTCGATTCCCGACGCCTCGAGCCGGGCGTTGGTCTCGACGTTCCGTTCGTACGCGACGACGACGCCGGGTGCGAGTGCGAGCGTGTTGTTTCCGTCGTCCCATTGCTCGCGTTCGGCGGTGACGTTGTCGAGTCCGGTGTCGATGACGCGCAGTTTGCCGATGCCCATGGCCTCGGCGGCGGCGGCCAGGAACGGGTCCGCTCCGCGGATCGACACGCCCTTGTCCTCGCGGTGAATGGTGAACGCCGACAGCGTGTCCTGAATGATCGGGTACATCACGACGGCGTCGTGGTCGACCATCGTGCAGACGGTGTCGAGGTGCATCGACGCCCTGGCCTGCGCGATGGGGACCACCAGCACGGTGTGTGCCAGTTCGTCCTCGAAGACGCTGCGCGCCAACGCCTCGGCGCCTGCCGGCGTGGTGCGCTCCCCCACTCCGACGGCGACGACTCCCGGTGCGAGGAGCAGGACGTCGCCGCCTTCGACGGGAGCCGTGTGGGATTCGTAGGCGCGCCGGGCGCCACGGAAACGCGGGTGATGGGCGTAGATGATGTCGGTGAGGGACGTCTCGCGGACGCGGGCGGGCAGGGCGAGGGACGTGATCGCCACGCGGGGTCCGATCCAGAACGACGAGTCCCGGGTGAACAGCAGGTTGGGCAGCGGGTCGATGACGAAGTCGCCGCCGTGGTGCATGCGCCGGACCAGCGACGCCGTGTTGGCCGCGACGGGCAGTTCGTCGAAGGTCATCCCCGCGGTGAGGATGGTGGAGAGTTCGGGGGCCGGGACACCGCGGAGGTGCGCGGCCAGTTCCTGCGCCAGGGTGTGCCCGAGTTTGCGCGGGTCGACGGCTGCGCCGATGCCCTGTATGCGGGCGGCGCCGCTGGCGCCGAGTGTCTCGGTGAGCAGGTCGGACAGCAGCAGGACCTCGACGCCGCGGCAGCGCAGGAGGTCTGCGAACGCGTCGTGCTCTTCCTGCGCGCGGTCCACCCAGGGCAGTCCGTCGAAGAGCAGTTGGTCGTTGTTGCGGGGCGTGAGCCGCTTCAGTTCGTCCCCGGGCCGGTGCAGGAGGACGGCACGCAGCTGCCCGACTTCGGAGTTGGCCCCCAGCGGTGCAGAACCGGACGCGTTCATGTCTAGACGGTAATGCCGGCGGGCCCGGCAGGCACGCTCAAACACTTCGCGGCCGACCGTGTCCCTCGGCGCCGCAGGCGAGTACCGTGAAACGGCGGAGGTATCTCATGGACGAGAACTCGACTCTCTCGCCGGCGCACTCGGATGCGGCGGCGAGTTCGTCTGCGAACACGCCCCCACTTCCGTCCGTTCCCTCCGCCCTGGCACCGTTCGCCGGTCTGTGGCGCGGCGAGGGCGAGGGCGCGTACCCGACGATCGACAACTTCGCGTACACCGAGGAGATCGAATTCGCCCCCACCGGTAAACCGTTCCTGGCGTACCGGTCTCGGACACGGGAGGCGGGCAGCGGGCGGCCGCTGCACTCGGAGTCCGGGTTCCTGCGGCTCGTCGCCGAGGACGAGGCGGAACTGCTCGTGGCCCAGCCGACCGGATTCACCGAGATCCACCGTGGTCAGATCCGGGAGGGGACCATCGAGTTGTCGATGGTGGCGCTGAGCGCGTCGCCGGACGCGAAACCGGTGCACAGCATCCGGCGACAGTTGTCGGTGCGCGGCGGCGACCTCACGTACGACCTGTGGATGGCGCACGACCTGACTCCGCTCACGCACCACCTGCACGGACATCTCCGCCGCGACTGACCTCGAGTATTGTTCAGGTAACCGCGTGAAAGGTTGCCTGTCGTGGAGATGCCCGAGTGGAGAGCCAAGGAACTGACGCCGGGACAGCTGTCGGAGCGCAGTGGCGTGGCGGTGTCGGCGTTGCACTTCTACGAGCGCGAGGGGCTGATCACCAGCAGGCGGACGTCCGGCAATCAGCGTCGCTATCGCAGGGACACGCTGCGGCGGGTCGCGTTCATCCGCATCGCCCAGCGGGTCGGGATTCCGCTGGCCGAGATCCGGGACGCCCTCGGGACCCTTCCCGAGGGCCGCACGCCGAACCGGAAGGACTGGGAGAAGCTCTCGACGCGGTGGCACGCGGATCTGGATCAGCGGATCGAGCAGTTGATCCGGCTCCGCGACAACCTGACCGGCTGCATCGGCTGCGGGTGCCTGTCGCTCGGGAGTTGCGCGATCGTCAACACCCACGACCGGCTGGGCACGGCGGGACCGGGTGCCCGCACGCTGGACGTCGAACTCGACGACCCGGCGTCCGGGGTGTGAGCGTCAGCTGTCGCCGAGCCACTTCTCGATCGCGTCGCGGTCCTGCCCGACCATGTCGCCGACCAGCTTCCTGACGAGGGACTCGATCTGTCCGCCGACGAGCGGAATCTTGACATGCACCGATCCGGCGACATCCAGGACGGTGACGTCGACCGACGCGCGGAGCACCGACGTGCACTCGATCTTCACCGGGATCCCGGTGGAGCTGCCACTGATCCGGCCGTCGGCGCGGTCACCGTCGAGTGCACCCCATTCGTCGGCACGCTCGACCCTCAGTTCACCCGAGACGACTTTGCGGACCAGCCCGGGGAGGGACGACGCGCCGATGGTGTCGCGCATCGTCGCCGTCAGGGTGCCGGGGCCGCGGCTGTCGTCGAGGGTGAGTTTCCCCGGCGCCTCTTCGAACCGATGCTGCCAGAACGCCCGATCCGTCACCGTCGCGTGCACCCGGTCGAGGGGGTACGCGATCTGTTCGGAGTATTCGAAGCTTTTCGCCATGTCGGCAGCCTACGACAACTCCGTGAGTGATGAAGGAGTCCGGAGACTCGTCAACCACGCACGGGCGCGGAGCGCCTCATCGGCAGGTGGTCGATACCCGCCTCGAGGTAGTTCTCACCGGTTCTGCGAAAACCGTAACGGCCGTACCAGTTTTCGAGGTAGGCCTGGGCGGAGATCTCGATGGGTGCCGGGAACGCCTCGAACACGGCTTCGAGCAGTTGTCCCGCGAGCCCCCGCCCCCGGGCGGGGGCGGGGGCGGCGGTGGCGACCCGTCCGAGATGCAGTGTCGGTTCGAGGTCGCGTCCGTCGAGTTCGGGTTCCGACACGATGCCCTGTTCGAAGACGAACACGTCGGTCCGCAGCACCATGATCCGGTAGAGCGTGGCCGGGTCGATCCTGTCGAGCGTCGCGTGGTGGAGAGTCGGCACGTCCTCACCTTGGACAGAAAGTCCGGTGCGTAATCCGCCGGAACCAGGGACGCGATCTGCGGGGCGGGTCCACACTGGAAAAGCAGCAGCTGAGGGCAACTCGAGCAACCGAATGAGGGTGGGCATGGCCGACGGCGAACCTCTGATACCGCCGAGTGCCGTCGACGTGGATTTCTCCGACGTCGCCTGGGGAGCGGACCGCACGATGTCCGACTTCGAGACCGGGATGTGGCGGATGGAGGAGGTGCAGCCGAAGCTGCGCTCACCGATCGTCGCGGTCGACGTGCTCGACAAGCCGCCGGACTGGGACCGGCTGGTGCGCGCCCACGAATGGGCGTCGCACATGGTGCCGCGCATTCGGATGCGGGTGGTGGAGCCGACGTTGCGGCTGGGCAACCCGATGTGGTCGGTCGACCCCGAGTTCGATCTCGACTATCACCTGTCGCGGGTGCGCCTGCCGGAGCCGGCGACGTTCGACCACGCGCTGCGGATGTGCAGGCACATGGCGACCGAGCCGTTCGACCGCGCCCGGCCGCCGTGGAGCGCGATGCTCATCGAGGGACTCGACGACGGCCGCGCCGTCTACGTGGTGAAGACGCACCACAGCATCACGGACGGTCTCGGCGGCATCCAGTTGATGACGCTGCTGCACAGCAGGCGCCCCGAACCGTCGCCGGACAAACCGGATCGCCCTGCGCCGTTACCGGAGCAGATGTCGGGCGGCGGCGCCCTGTTCGAGCAGGCACTCGACAACGTGCGCAGCGCCCCCGGTCGTCTCGGCGGCCTGATCCGGGGCGCGGTGCGGACGGCGATGACCGTCGTCGGCGATCCGGTGGGCAGTGTCACGGAGGTTGCCGGTTACGCGAACTCCATCCGCAGGGTGGTGACCCCTCCCCCGACCACGGGTTCGGACCTGCTCCGCGACCGCGGACTGGGACGCTGGTTCGGGGTGCTCGAGGTGAGTGTCGACGAACTGCGTTCCGCCGCTCACGTCGCCGGCGGGTCGTTGAACGACGCGTACGTGGCGGCCCTGTTGGGCGGGTTCCGCCGCTACCACGAATCGTTCGGCCACGACCTCGAGACGATTCCGGTGGGCATGCCGGTGAGCATGCGTTCGGCGTCGGATCCCACGGGTGGCAACCGGTTCGCCGCGGCCCGATTCGCCGGACCGGTCGGTGAGCGCGACCCCGTCGCGCGGATCGAGAAGGTGCGCGCGATCATCCTGGGGCTGCGCCAGGAACCCGCACTCGGACTGCTGGATTCGGCCGCCCCGCTCCTGGTCCGGCTTCCGACGGTGGTGCTGGCGAACTGGTACCTCTCGCAGTCGACGGGACTCGATCTACAGGCCAGCAACGTCGCCGGTGTCCCCGTGCCCGTGTACCTCGCGGGTGCCCGGATCGAGCGGATGTTCCCGTTCGGCCCGGCCCCCGGCTGCGCGGTCATGGCCACCCTCGTCTCCCACGTCGGCACGTGTTGCATCGGCGTCAATCTCGACACCGCCGCCGTCACCGAGCCGGCGCGGTTCATGTCGTGCCTGCAGGAGAGTCTCGACGAGATCGTCGAACTGGGCCGCGGGTGAAAGGAAAGGCTGGCGTGATGGACGAGCAGAGGACACGGCCGCGGGTCTACCTCATCGAGACGATGAGCGACATGGAGGACGACGTTCTGCGCACGTGGCTGGAGCGACAGGCGAACGACTCCGGTCAGCCGCCTCCGACCGTCCGCGTCACCGACCAGGCCCTCGCCGATCTCGTGCGCCGGAAGGATGATCCGCTGCTCACCCCGCTCCGGGTGGTGTGGCTGCCGAAGGAGACCCATCCGGACGGCGCGCAACGATTCCGGGAGACGTTGTCGCTGCGTGATCCGCTGCACCCCGGCCAGAACATGCAGCGCCGGGTGATGCGCGACGACCCGGCCCGGTGCCAGGTTCTGGAAGGCGATCCGGCTCCGCTCAGCGACCTCGAACGGCGGCTCGCCGAGAACGGCGGTGGGTCGCTTCCGGATTTCATCCGCCGCCAGGCCGCGCTGACCCTCGAGCGGGCCGAGCGCACCCTGCTGGGTACGCAGTACAAGGTGTCGAGGTTCGTCGTCGACGAGATCACCGACGCCAGCCGATACCACGACGGCACCCGGGAGCTGTCCGCGAAGTTGAACGTCCCCGTCGCCGAGGTGGATCGCCGGGCCCGTGGGGCACTGGACGAGATGGTCGCCGCGCAGAGCAGGCGCGCCATCGCGCTGTGGGACCAGTTGGGCCGCTACTTCTCCCGCGCCTACCGCCTCGACGTCGACACCACCCGGCTCGACGAGCTGCGGGAGCTGAACAAGGAACATTCCCTGGTGTTCCTGCCCAGCCACCGCTCGTACCTCGACCCGCTGGTGTTGCGCCCGGCGCTGCTCGCGAACGACCTTCCGCTCAACCATGTGATGGGCGGTCTGAACATCAATTTCTGGCCGATCGGACCGATCGGCAAGCGCAGCGGCACCGTGTTCATTCGCCGGAAGTTCGACGGCGACGAGATCTACAAGTGGACGCTCCGCGAGTACATGCGTTACCTGCTCACCAAGCGGTTCAACCTCGAGTGGTACATCGAGGGCGGGCGCAGCCGCACCGGGAAGTTGCGGCCGCCGCGGTTCGGTCTGCTCAACTACCTCGCGAAGGCCTTCCAGGACAGCGGGATGTCGGACGTGTACCTGGTGCCTGTGTCATTGACCTACGACCAGCTGTACGAAGTCGGAGCGATGGCGGCGGAGGCGCACGGCCAGGCGAAGAGCAAGGAGAGCCTGCGCTGGCTCTTCGGATACGTTCGGGCGCAGGGTCAACGGCACGGTGTCGCGCACGTCAACGTCGGCAGGCCGATGTCGCTGGCGGACTACCTCGGCCAGGAGGACGACCTGCGGCTGGCGGTGCAGAAGACGGCGTTCGAGGTGTGTCACCGCATCAACGAGGTCACACCCGTCACCGCGTCGTCGCTCGTGATGCTCGCGTTTCTCGGCATCGAGGACCGCGCGCTCACCGTCGCCGAGGTCGGCGGGATCCTCGGGCCGCTCGTCGACTACATCACCGCGCGCTCGTTGCCGACCGCGGGCGATGTGGACCTGACCCACCCCGAGGTGATCCGCAAGGCGGTGCGGACCCACCTCGATTCCGGGGTGCTGCGGAGTTTCGATCAGGGCAGCGAGCGGGTGTTCTACCTCGGCCGGGATCAGCATCTCGTGGCAGCATTCTACCGCAACAACACGATTCACTTCCTGGTGATGCGGGCGATCGCGGAGATGGTGCTGCGAGCGGCCGCCGATCAGCAGTTCACCGATCCGCTGAACGACGGATGGGATGCGGCACTGCGCATTCGCGATCTCCTCAAGTTCGAATTCTTCTTCAGCGAGAAAGACAGCTTCCGGAAGGAACTGCGGGCCGAACTGGATCTCATCGACCCGGCGTGGGAGTCGAATCTGGGTGACCCGCAGCACGCCGCGAACCTGTTGTCCGGGATGCGTATTCATCTGGCACATCGGGTTCTGCAGCCGTTCCTGGAGGCGTACGCCGTGGTCGCGGGCCAGTTGCTCCGGACTCCGGTGGATCGGAAGTTCGACGAGAAGGCCTTCATGACGTCGTGCCTCGCGCTCGCCGAGCAGCGACGTCTCCGGCAGCAGATCGGGAGCAGCGAGTCGATTTCGGCCGAGCTCTTCACGACCGCGCTCAAGCTGGCACGAAACCGGGGCCTGGTCGAACCGAATGCCGAGAACATGGCGGCCCGGCGGGTCGAGTTCGAGGCCGAACTCCAGACCCTGATCGATCGGGTGCTGCGCATCCGGGCCATCGCGCACGAGAATCTCGACCAGATGGGTGGTAGGTGAGTAGATGAGCGATCTCCGCAGTCTCCACGACGACATCGCGGCCGCCGTTCCCGGCCCGGGCACCCTCGCCGCGTTCGATCTGGACGGCACCTTGATCAGCGGGTACTCCGCGAGCGTCGTCTATCGGGATCGCCTGCGTCGCTTCGACATCAGCGTGGCCGAGCTTCTGCGTACCACGGGCGCCGCGGTGGAGACCCGCTTCCGGGGTGCCGATGTCGGCAACCTGATGCGCATCGGTGTGCAGAGCCTGGCCGGGCGCATGGAGGACGAGATGCAGGAGTGGGGGCAGCGGCTGTTCCGCCAGGAGATCGCGAGGATGATCTTCTCGGAGGTCCGCGGACTGCTCGCCGCGCACCGGCACGCCGGTCACCGGGTGGTGATGGCCACCTCCGCCACCCCCTATCAGGCACTGTCGGTGGCCGCGGACCTCGACATCGACGCCGAGGACGTGCTGTGTACCCGGCCCGCGGTTCTGGACGGAATGCTCACCGGGAAGCTCGAATCGCCGCCGCTGTGGGGTCCCGCCAAGGCCGAGGCACTGCGCGAGTACGCCGACCAGCACGGAGCGGATCTGGGTGACAGCTTCGCGTACTCCAACGGCGCAGAAGATGTTCCGATGCTGAAGTCGGTGGGACATCCCGTGGCACTGAATCCCGACCGCAAGCTGGCAGCGACCGCGCGGCAGAACGGGTGGCCGTCGGTGAATCTGCGACCTCCGGAGAGCGGCGCCGACCCGATGTCCATCGCCCGCACCACCACCGCGATCGGCGCTCTGATGGGGGCGGCCGCGTTCGGTGTCTCCGCCGGCCTGCTCACCCAGAACCGGCAGACGGGCGCCAACCTGGTCGGCAGCTTCGGCCCGGATCTCGCGCTCGCTATCTGTGGGATCAACGTGCGCATCAAGGGCAAGGAGAACGCGTGGTCGGCCAGGCCCGCGGTCTTCATGTTCAATCACCAGAGTTCGCTCGACATGCTGGTGATCGGCAGCGTCATCCGGCGCGATGTCACCGGCGTCGCGAAGAAGGAGGCCGCGCGGGATCCCCGGTTCATTCCCGTGGGGGCTCTGCTCGACGTCGCGTACATCGACAGGGCGGACAGCACGAAGGCGAGGGCGGCCCTCCGCCCGGCGGTGGAGAAACTGCAGTCCGGCATCTCCATCGCGATCGCCCCCGAGGGCACCCGCTCGCCGACTCCGCGCCTCGGCAGGTTCAAGAAGGGCGGATTCCACCTGGCGATGCAGGCGGGCGTGCCGATCGTGCCGATCGTCATCCACAACGCGGGCGAACGGATGTGGCGGAACTCGCTGGTCGCGCACCCCGGCACGGTCGACGTCGACGTCCTCGCACCCGTGCCGACCGTCGGCTGGGACCTGGCGGATCTCGACCGGCACGTCGACGAGGTGCGCACTTTGTTCGAGGACTGTCTGCACGCCGGGCACCGCTGAGAGAGATTTCCTCGAAAGGTTCCCGAAGTATGTCGAGACCCCGAGGACGCGCAGGCGCACATCCGGTTCCAGCAGGATCTCAACGCGGAGCTCGTCGCCAGGGGGGAACTCGTCGACGCTCAGGGGATCGCCGGACCGGACGTCGCGAAACGTGTCACGTTCGACGGCAAGGGCGCTCCGGTGGTGACCGACGGACCGTTCCCCGAATCGAAGGAACTGCTCGCCGGGTACCGCATGGTCGACGTCGAATCGGAGGAGCGGGCGCTGGAGATCGCCGCTCAGACGTCGGCGGCACCGGGTCCGGACGGGGTGCCGATCCAGCATCCGATCGAGGTGCGTCAGGTGATGGGCGCACCCGACACCGATCTGTGAGAACCGACGCCGAAATCGAGGGCCTGCTGCGCGAACTCGCGCCGCAGGTCCTCGGTGCGCTCGTGCGGAGGTCCGGTGATTTCGAGGGATCCGAGGACGCGGTGCAGGAGGCGCTGCTCGCGGCGGCCCGGCACTGGCCGCGGGAGGGGTTGCCGGACAATCCGCGGGGCCGGCTGATCCAGACCGCCACTCGCAAGATGACCGATCAGATCCGCAGTGAGATCGCCCGCCGCAGGCAGGAAGAGGTGGCTGCCCGGCAGGAACCGCCGTCGACGGACGTGCCCGACAGCGACGACACCCTGCTCCTCGACGGGGTGTCACAACCTGAGTAGTCGACTACGCGCGACGAGACGCCGACCGTACGGGAAAGTCGGAGGAAACCCGTGGTGGGCCGAAGGAGCAGGACGATGAACGAGCGTGAGGGCGTGAAACCCGTCGATCGAATGGACGGGCGGCGCAACGAGTTTCGGATCAGCATGCTCGTGGCCTCGATGGCCGTCGTCGGCACCCTGATCGGTTCCGTGTGCGGAGGCGTGTTCACCTTGCTGAACACGTCGAATCAGGTGGAGGCGACGGTGAACCAATCGTCGAACGAGTTCCTGCGAACGCAGCGGCAGCAGATCTACTCGGAACTCCTGACCGCCGCCAACGAGGTGCGTATCACCTCGGGTTCCGTCTCGGTGGCCTTCGACCATTTCGACGGAACCGATCTCCTGACCATGATCGCCGATGTCCTCCGTCCGCTACCGCAACAGAACATCGTCCTCGTCTCGAAGTTCACGGCGGTGGAGTTGATCGGATCCGAACCGGTCGTGGAATCGGCACGGCGAATGGTGGTCGAGTATCTGGCTGGATCCGAGACCATCGGCTGGCTGAGCACCGACTTCGCGACGGATGACGTCGTTTCGGCGGACACCCTGTCCACCCGCCAACAACAGTTCGCCGACCACTTCCAGGCCGGGATGAGCGCCCAGGACGACTTCCTCTCCGCGGTGCGAGACGAACTCTGCATCCCCGAGCAGGGGGACCTACCGTAACCACCGGACCGGAGCATCAGGACGGGCCGCGTCGAATCGGCTCGCCAGGACTGCGGGGGATGGGCACGATGGGGAGATGCCCGCGACCGATCCCACATCCACACAGCAGGCTTCGGAGGCACCCGCCGAGCCTTCGCTGCTCCCCCGCATCTGGGTGCTCCTGCGTCCGTACCGCGGGTGGCTGGTGCTCGTCGCGGCCGCCATCGTCGTCTCATCACTGCTCGGCATCGTGAATCCCTTCCTCACGAAGGCGGTGTTCGACCGCGCACTGTTCCCCACCGACGACAGCGGTGTCCATCTGACACTGCTGCTGTGGCTGGTCGTGACCATGATCGCGGTGACGCTCGCGGGTTCGTTGATCGGCGTCGGCCAGAGTTACCTCACCACCAAGGTCGGCAACCTGTCGATGGCGGATCTCCGGGAGCGTCTGTTCGCCCACCTCGAGACGATGGAACTGGCGTTCTTCACGTCCACCAAAACGGGCTCGATCCAATCGCGGCTGGCCAACGACGTCGGTGGGGTGCGGTCGGTTCTCACGTCCACGGCGTCGAGCATCCTGTCGAACGTCGTCACCGTCACGGCGTCCCTCATCGCGATGCTGCTGCTGTCGTGGCAGCTGACGCTTCTCGCCGTCGCACTGCTTCCCGGCTTCGTCTACCTGCAGCGGCGGGTCGGCGCCCGGCGACGCGTTCTGGCGCGCAAGACGCAGGAGTCGTTGTCGGACATGACCGCCATTACCGAGGAAGCGCTGAGCGTCTCGGGTGTGCTGCTGACGAAGGTGTTCAACCAGGCCGACACCGAACTCGACCGGTATCGGACCGAGAACGCGCGGCAGACCGAGCTTCAGGTGCGGCAGGCCATGACGGGTCAGGGCTTCTTCGCCGTCGTCTCTTCGTTCATGGCGATCACGCCCGCTCTCGTCTACCTGCTGGCGGGGTATCTCGTCAGCGGCGGTTCCGCGGCTCTCTCGGCGGGCACACTCGTCGCGTTCTCGACCCTGCAGGCCAGATTGCTGCAACCGTTGGTCTCGCTCATGCGGGTGACCCTCGACGTCCAGACGTCGATGGCGTTGTTCCGCCGCATCTTCGAGTACCTCGACCTGCAGCCCGCGATCGTGAACCGCCCGGACGCCGTCGAGTTGCCTGCGGACTCCCCCGGCCGGGTGGAGTTGGACGACGTGTACTTCGCGTATCCCGCGCCCGTCCGGCTGGCCACCGCAGATCCCGACCCGGTGGCGCTGCGCAGTCTGGGTCGCGGCGGCGGGGGCGGCATGCGCGGCGTCGCGACCGTCGCGCCGCGGTTCCCGGCCGCGGCGCCCGAAACCGAACCGGCGGAACGTCGCAGCCGGCGCTGGGCGGTCGCGGGCACGTCCCTGGAGATCGAGCCGGGTCAGCTCGCCGCCTTCGTCGGTCCGTCCGGCGCAGGCAAGACCACGCTCTGCTACCTCGTGCCGCGCCTGTACGAGGTCGACAGTGGCGCCGTCCGGGTCGACGGCTACGACGTGCGCGACCTGACCATGAGCTCGCTCTCCGAGGCGGTCGGAATGGTCACCCAGGACCCGTATCTGTTCCACGCCTCGATCGCCGACAACCTTCGATATGCCAAACCGGACGCGACCGATGCCGAACTGGAGGCCGCCGCCGCGGCCGCCAACATTCACGACCGCATCCTCGGATTCGACGACGGATACGACACCCTGGTGGGCGAAAGAGGATTTCGCCTGTCCGGTGGCGAGAAGCAGCGATTGGCCATCGCGCGGGTGCTGCTGAAGAACCCCCGCGTACTGATCCTCGACGAGGCGACGTCCGCGCTCGACACGGTCTCCGAGCGCCTCGTCCAGCGCGCTCTCGGCGAGGTGATGCGCGGACGCACCACCCTTGCGATCGCCCACCGGCTGTCGACCATTCAGCACGCCGACGTGATCTTCGTGATCGACGAGGGAACGCTCATCGAGCGCGGCACGCACACCGAACTCCTTGCACGACAAGGGTTGTACGCGCGACTGCACGCCGAGCAGTTCGGTGGCGGACAGGTCGAGTGCCGGTGCACCGACGGCGTCCGATTCACCGACGGGACGGTACTGGCCCCGAGCGCCCCGGTCCCAGGCGGAGAGTTCTAGCTCCTACAGGAACTTGCTGAACTGGTCGTTCGCCCGCTGCATCACGAAGTCGTACGGCGGCGAGAACTTGCGCGCCCACCAGTAGCCGAACCGGATGTCCGGCGACGTGTACACCAGGTACCGGTCCTTCTTGATGCCGGCGATGATGCAGGACGCGACCTTCTCGGGCGTGACGGCCCGCTTCTCGAAGCGATGGATCGCCTTCTGGATGCGCGGGTCGTCGCGATCGACCCCGGCGATCTCGACCGTGCCCACCAGCGGCGTCTTGACCGCGCCGGGAACAACGAGGCTCACACCGATGCCGTGCCGTTTGAGATCGAACCGCAGAACCTCGGACACTCCGCGGAGCCCGAATTTGCTTGCGCTGTAGGCGGCATGCCACGGCAGCGCCAGCAAGCCGGCGGCAGAAGAGACGTTGACCAGGTGACCGCCGCGTCCCGCCCGCACCATCGGGGGCAGGAAGCTCTCGATGATGTGGATCGGACCCATCAGGTTGACGTCCACCATGGACTTCCAGTGGCGGTGTTCGAGATTCTCGACGGTCCCCCACGCGGAGATACCGGCGACGTTCATGACGACGTCGAGGCTGCCGAACTGATCGTGGACATCGGCGGCGAATGCGGCGACGGCATCGTAGTCGGACACGTCGAGGGCACGCGAGAAACTGACGGTGCCCCCGCGGCTGCCGACCTGTTCGACCGTCTGCGCCAGGCCGACCTCGTTGATGTCGGTGAGGAAGAGTTCGGCGCCCTCCGCCGCGGCCGCCAGGGCGGTCGCCTGTCCGATCCCGCTACCTGCACCCGTGATCAGGCACTTCTTGCCGTCCAGCGTTTTGATCGCCATAGCCGTGCGCGCCCCCGTCGTCACCGATCCGTGTCGGCTGGAAGTCTACGCACGCAATCTGATTGCGCGCACGCAACCGCAGCGGTGCCTTTCCCGAGGAAAACGCGAACCGGCCCTCTCCGGGCCGGTTCGTGACGGTTCACAACCGCTGGGTCATTTCTTCCTGATAGGTACGAATCGTCCTCTCGATTCCGTTGGCGTCGTCGTCGTTTCCTCGGTGCCGGGCGTCGTCGGCGCGCTCGCGCAGAACTCGAATCGCCTTCCGAAGCTCGGCGTCACTCATTCTGTGTTCCATATCACAATCATCCCCGACGGCTTCAGATTTGACCAGACTCGGGGGCGCACCGGAGCGGCAAAACCCCGGCTGAGCTGGACACTCGTCCAACCAGGCGGCGCGAACCCGCGAAGAGCACGCGGCGGCCGTGACGCGGATCGGGGGCGCGCGGCCTGGCGCCCGCGCGGATGCCACAACTTCACAGTAGTGTTCACGAGGCCCCGCGGGCCGCGAGCGACCTCTCCACGTTGCGATGCGCAACGCAACACGGTGCCCCTGAACTGGGGATATTAACCGGGCAGCCTCACGGCGCACACCCCTGCGACGTTGCCAGCTAACTCTCAGTGATTGAAAGAGCAACCACACAATCGGCCCGGCAACCACAACCGGCCCAGCGGGCTCCAGTCACCCCACCTCCGCGCCTCTCTTGAACTTTCAACGGTAGCGCGTGCGTGACGAGCACAGAGGGCTCCCGAAATGTCGGCGATCCGCGAGCGACGAACAGGCGATCGTTGAAACATATATGAGATAAGCACGGAGTCGGCGGACGACGTTTTGCCTCTATGTCCGTGAGTTATCAATCGGTTATCATCGTGGTACGGTGTCGTTCACACGACTGACGCCCGCACGAGAGAGGACCCGGCGGCTCACAATGGCAGATTTTGCTGCGCGGTTGAACAAGCTCTTCGACACGGTCCACCCTCCGGGACGTAAACCGCATACCAACGCCGAGGTCGCGGCGGCACTCATCGCAGACGGACACCAGATCTCGAAGCCCTACATCTCCCAGCTCCGGTCGGGACAACGCACCAACCCCTCCGACGAGACGGTCGCGGCGTTCGCCCGCTTCTTCAAGGTGAAGCCCGACTACTTCTTCAACGACATCTACGCCGCGAAGATCGATCACGATCTCGAGCTTCTCTCTCAACTCCAGGGATACGGACTTCGCAAGCTCTCCAGCCGCGCGTTCGACCTCTCCGAAGAGTCGCAGAACCTGCTCACCACGATGGCCGAGAAACTCCGCGCCAGCGAGGGGTTGCCGGAGGTCCCACCGGACGCGTCCCGCTGATCACCGGAGTCGTTGGGCAGCAACGAGTTCGCCGCAGGTCCCTCCCGACGTCCGGGTAGAAGTCACCTAACGCACCCGACGACACCGCCGGAATGCCCTGCCCGGTGTGCCCACGTGGCGCATGATGGAGCAATGGTTGACAGACCGCAGCTCGGTCCCACGATCTTCGTGCTCTTCGGTGCCACCGGGGACCTGTCCAAACGCATGGTCCTCCCCGCGTTCTTCCAGCTCGCTCGGTCAGGGCTCCTGAACTCCGAGTGGATGCTGATCGGCACCGGCCGGGGCAACGTCTCCGACGATCAGTTCCGCGACCACGTGCGCGACGTCGTGAACCAATTCGGAGTGCCGCACGACGACACAGACTGGGAGACGTTCGCCCGGCGGCTGAGATTCGCGGGCGGCGGTTTCACCCCGGACAACCCGGGAACGCTCCCCGCAGCCGTTCGGCAGGCGCGGGACGACCTCGACGCGGCAGATGCGCAGTTGGTTCACTACCTGGCCCTGCCACCCAGCACGTTCGCCGAGACCACCCGCGCGCTCGGCGCTCACGACCTGGCCCGTGGCGCACGCGTCGTGTACGAGAAACCGTTCGGGACGTCGCACGAGGCGTTCACCGAACTCGACGAAGCCGTGCACCACGTCCTCGACGAGAAGCAGATCTATCGAATCGATCATTTCCTCGGCAAGGAGAGCACCCAGAATCTGCACATCCTGCGCTTCGCGAACGGGCTGATCGAGGGCGTCTGGAACCGGGAACACGTCGAGCAGGTACAGATCGACGTGCCCGAGACACTCGACATCGACGACCGCGCCCGGTTCTACGACGCCACCGGTGCCGTCCTGGACATGCTGGTGACGCACCTGTTCCAGGTCGCCGCCGAGATCGCGATGGAGCCGCCGGAGACGTTGGGCGCCGACGATCTCCAATCCGCCCGCGAAACCGTGATCGGGGCGTTCCGTCCGCTCGACACGGCCGACGTGGTGCTCGGCCAGTACGAGGGGTACCGCGACGTCGACGGTGTCGCAGACGATTCGACGACGGAGACGTTCGTCGCCGCACGGTTGTGGGTCGACACGGACCGCTGGCGTGGGGTGCCGTTCCTCCTCCGGACCGGAAAGATGCTGGGCGTCAGCCGACAACGGGTCAGCCTCGTCTTCCGCAGTCCTCGAGGACCGCTCTCGGACATTCCGCCGGACGGCGCCGTCCTGACGTTCGATCTGTCCGGGGACGGCGAGATCGACATCTCCATGGTCGTCAAGGAACCCGGACCCGACGACACACTGTCGGTGGGCCACCTGGGCCTGCCGCTCGACGCGGTACCGCTCGCCCACGCCCTCGCACCGTACTCGCGGCTCATCCTCGACGTCCTGCACGGCGACCGGTCACTGTTCACCCGCCCCGACGGCTTGGCGCACGTCTGGACCGTCGCCGACGCGCTGCTGCGTGACCCTCCCCCGGCCAAGCCGTACCCTGCGGGATCCATGGGACCGCCGGAGGCCGAAGATCTCGCCTCGCCCTGCGGGTGGCTCGTCACCGGTTCACCGGACTGACCGGCGGCTGAAGGCTATTCCGCAGACGATTCGGCGGTGTCCGCCTTCACAGGAACCGGGGCCGACTTCCGGAAGTCGGCGTACGCGTCCGCGAGATCGAGCACCCATCGGCGCGGCGACATGCCCTGGGGCGGCGCGATCCACTCGGTGTCGAGGACGTCGGAGGCGACCGGGTCGTCGATCCAGCCGGCGAGAATCCGGGCGCGTTCGGCGGTCGATTCCGGAAGGTCCTGTTCGTCCGTGTCGAGCATGCCCGCGCCCGCCTGCAGGTACAGCGCATCCATGACGTGTGCGACAGCGTCGGAGGCGCGGAGGACGGTCGTGCTCCCCTTGCCGTCGCCCTCGACCACTTCGGGGAACCGTGAAACGAGCACCGAATGCAGTGTGTTCATGCGGCGCAGGTCCTGGCGTGCGCGGAACCAGGTTTCGACGAGCACCCAGACGGTGCCGACCGAGACGATCACGGCCGCGACGGTGTACGCCGGCGAGGAGCCGACGGCCCACGTCTCGCCCGACACCTCACGCACCAGTCCGACGACCGCCGCAGCCAGGACGATCGCCGATCCGACCACGATCAGTGAGATTCCGCGGCCGAGCGGTGTCCACGCGACGTGCCGGACTCCGGTCACGACCACCGCGGTCAGCGCGATCACGATGAACACCAGCGCAGGAACGGGATATCCACCGGCAAGCCCGATTCCGAGCACGATAGCCACGGTGTAGACGATCACGGCGACGGCACGCAGCGCAGGACGCGGGAGTATCGGCCACACGGAGATCGCGCCGACCGCGCTCGCGGCGGCGAACAACGTCCACGCCAGTTCGAGGATGATCTCCGACAGCCCGACATCCGAGGCCACGGTGTCGAGGCGCCCGGCGACGTCCGGAACGGCCAACGTGGACGCAAGGGCCGCGCTGGACACCGCCACCACCATCGCCACGCGCAGCGGCGTCGGCTGACGCGCGGCGACCCGGCCGATCCGGGCACCCGCGGCCGTCCAGACCACGAGCGCAACCAGCCAGCCCATCAGCCGATCGCCTCGTCGTAGCGGAGCACGGACACGGGAGTTCCGCGCCCCTGCATCGTGTTCAACCGGATGAGCAGCATCGACGCGAACGTCTCGGCCTCCCACTCGGCCACCTTGTCGGACGGCTGCTCGTCTTCCCGCCGTCGCGACCGCTGGCTGAGCATGTAGGCGATCAGATCGTCCCCGGCTTCGAGCGTCGCGGCAACGATCTCGGCTCCTTCGTGCCGAAACACGATGTGACCCAGCTCATGCGCAAGCGTGCGGTCGAGGTCCGGCAGGCCCGGCGCCAGCACGATCACGTCCCGGTCCGGGTACGCGCGCCTCTGGCCGCACACACCGGGCGCCATCGGCTTCGTGAAATCGAGTTCGATGGGACGCTGCCGTTCGCGGGCCACCGCGTCCACCACGTGCCGGAGTGACACCGCTTCGGCCCGGGCCGCCGCGTCACACACCGCGTCCACGGCCGCCGCGACCCGACGATGAGATCTGTTCGCCCCCACGACTACATCCCTCCACTCGAAGCGGACGGGAAGAATTCCGCCCGCGCGGCCGCGATGCGCGCCTGCTGTGCGCGAGCACCCTTGAAGGTCAGCGCACCCGCCCCGCCGGCGCAGCACAGCAGCACGCCGACCCCACCGAGAACGGTGATCGCAGGCAACGGCTCACTGTGGACCACCGGAACCATTCCGGGCGGCGCAGCGGCCGGATCGTCCTGGGCCGGTGTCCCCGCAGCGGGCGACCCTCCGTCGCTGCTCGGGGTCTCGCCGGCAGGGCGATCCTGGGGTGCGGAATCCGCGGGACCACCCGCACCCGGGGCTGCCGCGGCGGCTCCGGAACCGGACCCGGAACCTCCGGCCGGCGCTCCCCCGGACGCCGGAGCTTCGGCAGGACCCTCGGATCCCGTGGCGGCAGCATCGGGACCCGCGTCGTTTCCGGAACCGTCGTCCCCGGACGTGTCCGGGCGCCCGATATCCGGTTCGGCCACGGGCGGCAACTTGATCGGACGGGGCGGAACGACCACGACCCGTGACGTCGAAGGAGTCGACGTCTCCGTGGGTTCGGCGGTGGCGGACGGTTCCGTGGTCTCGGACGGCTCGGCCGTCTCGCTGGGCTCGGCCGTATCACTTGGCTTCGCGGTCTCGCTGGGCTCCCGTGTCTCGCTGGGTTCCCGTGTCTCGCTGGGCTCTCCGCCACCGCAGCCGCGGCGACTCTCGCACGGCGGATGAGGATGCCGGGGCTTGCCGCCGCCGGAAGACTCCGAGGAACCGTCGTCGCATCGACTGTTGGCGCAGTCGTGGTACTGGGGGTCGGCGGAGGCGTCGGAGGGGAACACCGACACGGTGACCCAGCCGAGCCCGGACAAGAAGGCCAGCGCCAGTCCGACCATGGTCAGCCTTCGAACAACACGACGCGCGCTCACTGTGCACCCCCTCGTATTCACGACACCACGTCTACGGCGACGTCGCCGCTGTCATGGTATCGAGCGAACCGAGCGGAGGTGCTGGTGGTGCCGGTGTCGGGGAACCGGCACCACCAGCGGTGCCCGAGCCAGGTGGGACTCGAGCAGCTTCCGAGAACCCCTGCGGGTTCGGCGGTATCGCCTGGAGGTGCTGATCGGTCAGCGGAAGGTCGGCGTCTCCGACGCGGCCCTCGCGATTTCGAGTGGTCGGCCGGAGTTCACAGGACGTTCACCAGCAACATCGTCGCGGTGATGGTCGCGACCACCGTCGCCGGCTCCAAGAACTTCGAGATCTTGCCCATTGCCTGCATGTATTTCCACCCCGTGCGATCGACCCCTTGATGACCTACGGACAGTACACAGCATTCAGTTACCTTTTGGCAAATCGGAGGGTCGGGCATTCCCGCGGCGGCCTCGCTCTACACACCCCGACGATGGCGCTCACCTGGGCCGGAAGACAGAAGATGCGCCGGAATGCAGAAAAGGCACTCACTCCGGGTGGAGTGAGTGCCTTTTCTGTGGTGGAGCTGAGGGGAATCGAACCCCTGACCTCTTCGATGCGAACGAAGCGCGCTACCAACTGCGCCACAGCCCCGCGCGGATCCTGCGATCCGCTCGGCAAACTCTAGCAGGCCACCCGCGGCGGGAGCGAATCGCCTACACCGACGTGGCTTTCGGCCCGATTCGCCCGGCTACTCACCGGCAGCTCGGCGCATCGTGGCCTGCTGCATCGGGGCGTCGTCGAAGTGCTCGAGATGATCGAATTCGGGGTCCTCGTCGTCCACTTCGAGGACGACGGCGCCCGGACGCCGCAACCGGGCCGGGATGAGGCGGAGCTCCTCGTCGCTGCGGGACTCGACACCCAACCGCGAACGGTTGAGACGCGCGGTCCGCCGACGACGGATCTCCTGCTCGATCTGAACCTGCCGGCGCAGATACGCCAAGTAGCCGAAGAGACCGACCACACCGGCCGCGAACACCCACCACATCAGCGGCGAGATGATCAGCCCGAGCGCCGCCGACATGATTGTCGCGAACACCAGCCCGAGAACCGACCGCTGCCGGAACGCGTACCGGGCCTCGCGCGCGATCGCGTCGGCCTCGGGATCGAAGCCGCCACGCCCCCGGCGCGCCGGTACGTACTCACCCACCGGTGCCCGCTCGCCGTCGAACTCGTCTTCCTCTGCGTGAGTGTCCACAAGGTCCTCCGCGTCGTAGCCGTAGTGGTCCGGTTCCGGTTGCCAGTACGGGTCGCTGCGGTGTCCAGCCGCGGGTCCACGCTGCACGGGACGTTCGTCACCGCGGTGCAGCACACGCGTCGCGAGTGCTGCGTCACTGGTTTGCCGAATCCGGGGGCGGTTGTTCACCAGCATCGGAACCAGGACGAAGAGCCACACGACGACGAGCCCGATCCAGAGAAACGAGTTCGGCATACGGCGACCTCCTCCCAATCGTCTACCAGCATGGATACCGCTGTTGACCCACCCAGGCTAACCGCATGAACACGCACATCTTCGCAGACGCGCCGATCTCACCATACTCAGGTGTCACATGCGTAACGCGAAAATGTGGTGCTCGACATGCCCCGAGACGGCAGAGGGAACGATCCGGCAAAGACTCGCCGAAAGCGGAGCCCCGGTCAGGAAGCTTTGATACCGTGAGATAACTGCCGCGTAGCTGGACGCTTGTCCATGTCCGCTGCGGCGGTCACGCCCAGGTGGCTTTGCCACTCCGCACGAGCGAATCCGCCACCGTGCCGGGCACGTCCTCGACGGTCATGCCGACCAGAATGTGGTCGCGCCACTGCCCGTCGACGTCCAGGTAGCGCTTGAGGAGACCCTCCTCGCGGAAGCCGACGTTGCGGAGCACCGCCTGGCTCGCCAGGTTCTCCGGACGCACGGTGGCCTCCACGCGATGCAACCCCACGGGCCCGAAGGCATGATCGAGCCCCAGCGCGAGTGCGCCCGTGGCCACCCCGAGCCCGTTGACGTCGCTGGCCACCCAGTAACCGATCCAGGCGGAGCGCAGTGCACCCCGCACCACGTTGCCGATCGTGATCTGGCCGCAGAAATGGCCGTCGAGTTCGATGGCCATCGGCAGCATGCGACCCTTCCGGGCTTCCGAACGCAAACTGCTGCACAGTCCGGGCCATCCCGAAATATGGTGGCGCGCTTCCCAGGGTGCCTCCCCGGTCGGTTCCCACGGTTCGAGGTGCGCGCGGTCGCGGGTGCGCAGACGACTCCACGCCGACGCGTCACGCAACCTGATGGCGCGCACGGTGACGACGCCACCCTTCACCCGCAAGGGCCCGAGATGCGGCGGCCAACCCGGATGCTGTGTCATCCCGTCTCACACTGTCGCGGTGCCATCAGCCCCGCTGCGCCAGAAAAGCCACGTCCACCTGATCACCGGTCCGGACCTCGGTGATCTCGGGGTCGATGAGGACGAGGCAGTTGGCCTCGGCCAGCGTGGCGAGCAGGTGTGAGGACGCGCCCGGCGCCCCGCCGAGAGCTTGGACGAGGTACTCCCCCGTGGCCTCGTCGCGCATGAGCTGACCTCGGAGAAAACCCTTGCGGTGCTCGATGGACGTGATGGGTGCGACGGTGCGGGCGGTGACGACGCGTCGCATCGGCTGCCTACGCCCCAGCGCGATGCGGATCAACGGGCGCACCATCACCTCGAACACGACGAGGGCGCTCACCGGATTGGACGGGAGCAGGAACGTCGGGACCTCGTCCCGGCCCAGCTGGCCGAAACCCTGGACCGATCCCGGATGCATTGCGACGCGGTCGACCTCGAGGTTGCCGAGATCGGCGAGTGCGTCCCGCACGTCCTCGGAGGCGCCGCCGCCGACCGCACCCGCGATGACGACGATCTCGGACCGGATCAGCTGACCTTCCACCACCTCGCGCAGCCGACGGGCATCGGCGTTCGCGATACCGACCCGGTTGACGTCGGCGCCGGCGTCGCGGGCGGCGGCGGCCAGCGCGTAGGAGTTGACGTCGTAGACCTGGCCGGGACCGGGGGTCCGGTCGACGTCGACGAGTTCGCCACCGACCGAGATGACGGACAGCCGCGGCCGCGGATGCACGAGCACCTTGTCTCGGCCCACCGCCGCCAGCAACCCGACCTGCGCGGCCCCGATGATGGTGCCTGCCCGGACCGCGACGTCTCCGGGCTGCACGTCGTCGCCGGCCCGGCGCACGTAGTCGCCGGAGCGGACGGGTTTGTAGATCTTGACGCGGGCCCGGCCGCCATCCGTGCGGTCGAGCGGAAGGACGGCGTCGGCGAGCGTCGGGAGCGGAGCGCCCGTATCGACCTTGACGGCCTGACGCGGTTGCAGCCGGATCGGCTGCCTCGAACCTGCCGTGACCTCACCGACCACGGGGAGCGACAGTTCGACGGGCGCACCGTCGTCGTCCCGGATGTCGGTTCCGGCGGCCTGGACGTCGACGCTACGGACGGCGTAGCCGTCGATCGCGGCCTGGTCGAAACCGGGAAGCGGACGCTCGGTGACCACCTCTTCGGCACACAGCAGCCCCTGGGCTTCGGAGATCGCCACACGGACCGGCCGCGGCGCCACCGCGGCCGCGGTCACGATCGTCTGTTGCTCCTCGACCGACCGCAAGTTCTTGCCTCCCGAGCTTCTCTAGGAATCCGTCCGCTTCAATCGGTCGATCAGCCATTCGCGCAACGATGGGCCGTACTCCTCCATGTCCAACGCAAAGTCAACCGCAGCACGGAGGTAGCCGCCGGGATTTCCGAGATCGTGTCTCGTGCCTCGGTGCACGACGACGTGAACGGGATGGCCTTCCTTGATGAGGAGGGCGATGGCGTCGGTGAGCTGGAGCTCGCCGCCGGCGCCGGGTTCGATTCGCCGCAGCGCATCGAAGATCGCCCGGTCGAGGAGGTAGCGACCTGCGGCGGCGAACGTGGACGGCGCATCCTCGATGGCCGGTTTCTCGACCATGCCGATGACCTTGAGGACGTCCGGGTTGGTGGCGTCGGGAACCGTCTCGACCTCGAAGACGCCGTACGCGCTCACCTGGTCCTTGGGTACGTCGATGGCGCAGAGGACGGTGCCACCACGCTTGCGGCGGACCCGCGACATCGTCTCGAGCACTCCGCGCGGCATCACCAGGTCGTCCGGGAGGAGCACGGCGATAGCGTCCTCGTCGTCGTCGAGGACCGATTCCGCGCAGCCGACCGCGTGGCCCAGGCCGAGAGGCTCGTCCTGGATTACGGATTCCACCTCGAGCAGGCCGGGAGCCTTGCGCACCTTCTCGAGCAGGTGATACTTGCCGCTGGCCTCGAGCTTGCTCTCGAGCACGAGATCCTCGACGAAGTGGGCGACCACTCCGTCCTTACCCGGCGATGTCACGATCACGAGCCGGCCGGCGCCCGAATCCGCGGCCTCTCCGGCCACCAGTTCGATACCCGGGGTATCCACGACCGGGAGCAGCTCTTTCGGCACGGTCTTGGTCGCGGGGAGGAATCGCGTACCCATTCCCGCTGCGGGCACTACAGCCGTGCGAAAGGCGCTGGCGGTGTGCGGTGCGGCGTCTGTCATGACCACACCATAACTGTGCGGACCTACTCGACAGTCACCAAGTTCCTGTCAGTAACCTCCCGGAACCCGTCGGGGACGCTCACCGGCCGGCTCTAAGGTTGGGGCATGCACGCACGAACGAAGGACGAGTGGCGGCAACTGGTGCTCTCCGGGCGGCGCGCGCTGACCCCCGAACTCCGCACCGCCGAGGACCGGGCGCTTGTCGCGCTCGCCACACAGGGAATCGCCGGTGGATCAACCGTCTGTGCCTACGTTCCCACTGCGCTCGAGCCCGGGTCGCTGGACTTTCTCGACGCCCTCCAACGAGTCGCCGGACGCGTCCTCGTGCCCGTCACCCGCGATCCGGGCCCGCTCCACTGGTCCGAGTTCACGGGTGCGGACGGTCTCGCCGACGCGAGTTACGGCCTCCGCGAGCCGACCGGGCCGGTGTGGGAACCCGACGAGATCCGTTCGGCCGGGACCATTTTCGTTCCCGCCCTGGCCGTCGACCGGCGGGGGGTGCGACTCGGCCGCGGCGCGGGCTTCTACGACCGGACTCTCGGCCTCGCCGCCTCCGACGCGCGGCTGATCACGGTGGTCCGCGACGAGGAACTGGTGTCCGAGCTGCCCGAGGATCTCCATGACGTACGTATGGGATGGGCACTCACCCCCGGCTCGGGCCTCGTCCCGCTCGGCGACCGCTGAGGACGTTTCCCACCCCGGAATAGTTCTCTGATTAGCGTTGTTGGCACTGTCGACTGTAGAGTGCTAACACCTGCGGTTTGACTACACAGTGCGGAGGAACCCCGGTGCCCACTTATTCATACGCGTGCACGGCATGCGACAACCGTTTCGACATCGTCCAGTCGTTCAGTGATGACTCCCTGACCGTCTGCCCCGCGTGCTCGGGCAAGCTTCGCAAACTGTTCAACTCCGTCGGCATCGTCTTCAAGGGCAGTGGTTTCTACCGCACCGACAGCCGCGGCACCTCCGGCGCAGCAAGCGAGCCCGCCAAGACCGATTCTGCTCCCGCCGCGAAGTCGGAAAGTTCGTCGACGGCCTCGTCCAGCTCGTCGAGCACCGCGACCGCCGCACCTGCCAAGGCTGCTGCCAGCTAGTTCTCGCGTCTCCGCGAGTTATCCACAACTTCTCGTCCATCCACAGGCGGGCCCTCTCGGCGTACCCACGGGCCCGCCGGTCTCCTAGCGTCGAACCATGTCGTTCGACCCTGTCCAGACCAGTCGCCGCCGGTCGAACCGAGCACACCGAAGCCTGAGCCCGTCGTGGGCCGACCGGCTGTCGGATCTCGCCCATCCCGGATGGGCCCGCACCCTCGTCGCCAGACGCGTCCTGGCCGCCGCGCTGGTCTGCCTCGCACTGGCCCTCCTCGCCCGCGGAGACCCCGACTCTGCCCGCTCCGCAGTCGTGGTGGCCGCCCGGGATCTCCAACCGGGCGTCGTTCTCACGGACGCCGACGTGGAACTGGTGGAACTCGAGGCCGGGACCCTCCCCGACGGGGCCGTCACCGCACTGGCGGACGTCGCCGGGCGCACCCTCTCCGGACCGACCCGCGCCGGAGAAGCCCTCACCGACGTCCGAGTACTGGGACCCCGTCTCGCCGCGGCAGCAGCGGGCATGGACGACGCCCGGATCGTCCCCGTCCGGCTCGCCGACCCCGCTGTCACGGAACTTCTGCGTGAGGGCGATCGCGTCGACGTGCTCACGGTCGATCCCGGCACACCAGCCAATCCGGAGCGGCGGTCCGGCGCCACCGTGCTGGCGTCCCGCGCCGTCGTGGTGTTGGTGACACCGTCCGAGAACGGGCGCGACCAGCGCGAACGCGTGGTGATGCTCGCTCTTCCGGCATCCGAGGCCACGACGGTGGCCGCGGCATCCCTCACGAGCGCGATCACCGTGACCTTCCAGTGACCCGTCACGCGGAGCCACGCTGATCTAGGCTTTTCTGCGAATAGTGCTGGATGACCTGCCACCCACTCGAGGAGACGTCGACATGCTCAAGGGATTCAAGGACTTCCTGCTCCGGGGGAACGTCCTCGACCTCGCCGTCGCGGTCGTAGTCGGAGCCGCGTTCACCGCCATCGTCACAGCGTTTACCAACAACGTGATCAATCCGTTGATCGCCGTTGCGGGCGGTGCCAACGATCTGGGCTGGGGTTACCAGATCCTCTCCGACAACCCGGCCACCTTCATCAACATCGGCGCCGTCATCACGGCCGTGATCAACTTCGTGATCATCGCCGCAGTCGTGTACTTCATTCTCATCGTCCCGGCCAACGCCGCGAAGAAGCGGTTCATCACCGAGCCCGCAGACAAGAAGGCCAGCGAGGCCGACCTACTGATCCAGATCCGGGACATCCTCGAATCGAGCCTCGAAACCAACGGCGCGACAGCGAGTCCCGACGGAGCGCACGCGATGACCGCGGACAAAGCCGCGAACCTCGAGCAGACCCGCGAATAGCTTCCGACGACTCCGGGCCCGTGCAGCAGCTGCGTGCACGGGCCCGGAGTCATGGGTGGAACGAATTATCAGCCGAGACTGAAGGGCTGTCCCCACAGGGTGACGGTGCTGCTCACGTTGTCCGTCTCGACAGACACGTTCACGTACGACCGCGCCTGCGCGTAGCCGGCGCACCCGCTGACGCCCAGGGTGGAGTCGGCCCAGGTGACCGAACCGTCGGTGCCCTCGAAGCTGTTGTATGCCGAGTGTGACTCTCCGCCGTAGGCGTCGGCCGACTCGAGGTCGAGGATGTCGACGCTGACAGCCTCGCCGGGGCCGAGGGTTACGGCACCACTGCCGCTGGGCGTAACGGGAACGGAAGTGGCGGCCCCGGTCACGAGATCAACGAGGTTCCCCGATTCGACGCCCGCGCCGGCTTCTGCACCGAAGTCGACCTGGCACGCAAGCACGTAGCCGGGCTGAATGTCCGCGCCGGTCGCTCCGGCGCCTTCCAGATGAACTGCAGCCTTGCCGTTGACCCAGACGTTGCGGTGCAACGGAGTCGAACCCATCGACGGCGAAATGTTCGCACTCTCGTCCGTCAGGTTCACCGTCACCACGGTGCCGTCGGCCAGCGTCTGCGTGATCGAACCACCGGGCAGCGGAACGAACGTATCGGCGTTCGCCGCACCGACGGAGAAGAAGCCCATGGTCGCGGCAGCAGCGGCACCGACCGCGGCCAGACGCACACCGTTCTTACGGTTGATGATCATTGTTCCCTCTCAGGGATAGAAACCTCGCACACGCGAGAAAGTGGGTGGGAAGAACTGCGAAAGAGACCGAAATCAGCCGATGCTGAACGGCGCACCGTACAGGACGGTCTTCGAGTAGTCGTTACCCACGATCTCCACGACCGAGTACGACCGAGCCTGCGCGAATCCACCGCACTTCTGAACCTGCAGCTCCGCGTCCTGGTACTGCAGCGCGTACACGCCGTCCTTCTTGATGTCCTTCGAAGCAATCGGGACGTACTTGATCTCACCCGAGTTCAGCGGAACCGACAACCCGAGGCTCGGCGTCATCGAAGACAGATCCGCGGAGAACGACGGGCTCGCCGACAGACCGGTGATGTCCACCTGGCAACCCACGATGTACCCGGTCGACACCCGCGAAACACCATGCGTCGTCGACGCATTCGTACCGTTGTAAGTACCCGCATTGTTCGTCGTGCTGTTCGCCTCCGGAACCTCGGTGACCTCCTTGATGCCCTTGACATCAGCAGTCACAGTTCCCGACACCCACGCCACACGACCGGCGCCATTGGCAGCCAACGACGGCGACGACAGAGCACTCTCCGCAGTACGCGTCAACGTCGCATTCGGACCGGCCTTCGAACCATCAGGCAGCGGGATGAAAGTATCCGCGCTCGCCGCACCAGTGGACATCAAACCGAGTGCAACAGCCGCAGCAGCACCCAGGCCTGCAATACGGGCGCCACGGCGCAGGCCGGACTTGCGGTTCTCGCTCATTCGTTCCCCTCATCAGGCGTGGTTGCTCCGACCTTCGGAGACAGCCCTACCACCTAGCGAGGTCCAAAGTTAGAGCATTCGAGTCTGAAACGTAATATCCGGAAAGGCACATTTACGTAAGCGTTACCCGCCATAAAGGCGCGTTATTTGCGCGTAATAGTCAATTTCGAACGCCAAAAATCGGGGCGCGGGGTATTCCCACGCCCCGATTCCGGGGTATTTCTACTTACTTATGGAAAGAGCAATCAGCCGATGCTGAAGGGCTGTCCCCACAGGGTGACATTGCTGCTCACGTTGTCGGTGCTGACGGCAACCTTGACGTAGCTACGCGCCTGCGCGTAGCCGGCGCACCCGCTGACGCCCAGGGTGGAGTCGGCCCAGGTGACCGAACCGGTCTTGCCGGTGAACTTGTTGCCGCCGGTGTGCGATTCGCCGCCGTAGGCGTCGGCCTTCTCGAGGTCGAGGATGGAGACGTTCTTGGCCTGGCCGGGGCCGAGGGTGATGGCGCCACTGCTCTTGCCGGCCAGCGGGCCGGACACCAGGTTGCCGCTTTCCTCATCGATGGTCATCTTGGTGCTGGCGCCGGCGTCGCCCTTGGCGCCGAAGTCGACCTGGCAGGCGAGGATGTAACCGGGGGTGATGGTGGCTCCCTTGGCTCCAGCGCCGTCGAGCGTGACCGCAGCCTTGCCGTTGACCCAGACGTTGCGGTGCAACGGAGTCGAACCCATCGACGGCGAAATGTTCGCACTCTCGTCCGTCAGGTTCACCGTCACCACGGTGCCGTCGGCCAGCGTCTGCGTGATCGAACCACCGGGCAGCGGAACGAACGTATCGGCGTTCGCCGCACCGACGGAGAAGAAGCCCATGGTCGCGGCAGCAGCGGCACCGACCGCGGCCAGACGCACACCGTTCTTACGGTTGATGATCATTGTTCCCTCTCAGGGATAGAAACCTCGCACACGCGAGAAAGTGGGTGGGAAGAACTGCGAAAGAGACCGAAATCAGCCGATGCTGAACGGCGCACCGTACAGGACGGTCTTCGAGTAGTCGTTACCCACGATCTCCACGACCGAGTACGACCGAGCCTGCGCGAATCCACCGCACTTCTGAACCTGCAGCTCCGCGTCCTGGTACTGCAGCGCGTACACGCCGTCCTTCTTGATGTCCTTCGAAGCAATCGGGACGTACTTGATCTCACCCGAGTTCAGCGGAACCGACAACCCGAGGCTCGGCGTCATCGAAGACAGATCCGCGGAGAACGACGGGCTCGCCGACAGACCGGTGATGTCCACCTGGCAACCCACGATGTACCCGGTCGACACCCGCGAAACACCATGCGTCGTCGACGCATTCGTACCGTTGTAAGTACCCGCATTGTTCGTCGTGCTGTTCGCCTCCGGAACCTCGGTGACCTCCTTGATGCCCTTGACATCAGCAGTCACAGTTCCCGACACCCACGCCACACGACCGGCGCCATTGGCAGCCAACGACGGCGACGACAGAGCACTCTCCGCAGTACGCGTCAACGTCGCATTCGGACCGGCCTTCGAACCATCAGGCAGCGGGATGAAAGTATCCGCGCTCGCCGCACCAGTGGACATCAAACCGAGTGCAACAGCCGCAGCAGCACCCAGGCCTGCAATACGGGCGCCACGGCGCAGGCCGGACTTGCGGTTCTCGCTCATTCGTTCCCCTCATCAGGATTCATGCAGGTTCCCAGCCCCGACGATCGAAGCTGAGGAGTGGTCCATTTCGGGCCCAGCGCAGTATTCGCAGCAAAGGTGTCCGCAGCGTTAACTGCGGACGACCAGTTGCCGGAATTTCGACACTAGAGACAAACCTCACAAGGAGGCTCGTCTGGGCGACGACGTGGCACCACGCCCCGCCCTCCATCTTCGTACTGACTCGTCAGGGACATTAACCCGAGCTAAGAACCTGGGCAACGTGATCAGCTCGTGACGCAATTGTGATGTGCCTCACAAAGTTGAAAACGAAACGTTACCTACGGGTAGCCCCGCTTTTGGGTCGCGTGAACGAAAGCGGCCGTACCAGTGGTTTTCCGGGCGCGATTTTTTCCGTTACTTTCGACAACACTTAGATTCATCCAGATTTCAATCACGCGTCTACCCGTGATGAGGGGGAACCTGACGCCGAATCCACTCCTCGGACTCGTTGCGTTTGTCCACATACTGAGACGCCTCGTCCTGTCCGCGTTCGTCCGCGGTGGTGTCGGGGAATACGTCCCCGAAGATGCGTTCGAGCCGGGCCCTGTCGATCGGGGCCCGGCTCGGAACTGCCTGCTCGTCGGTCTCGCTGGGCGAGTCCGGCTCGTCGGAACGAGAAATCGTCTCAGCCTTCCAGACCGGACAATTCGGAAATCACGTGCGCCGCGAGCGGCGTCAGCGTAGCCATGCCGTCCCGGACCGCGGCGCGGGAGGAGGCGAGGTTTACCACGAGTGTGCTGCCGGACACTCCGGCGAGCCCGCGGGAGAGGCCCGCATCCAGCGAACCGGCAGCGAGACCCGAAGACCGGAGGGCCTCCGAGATTCCCGGAATCTCGCGGTCGAGGACCTCGGCCGTGACGTCGGGGGCGACGTCGCGCGGCGACACGCCGGTGCCGCCGACGGAGACGACGAGGTCGACGCCCCCGATGACGGCGGTGTTGAGCGCGTTGCGGATCTCCACCTCGTCGGCCGCCACCGCCACGATGGCGTCGACGATGAAGCCGGCCTCGTTCAGCAGTTCTGTCACCAGAGGCCCGATGGAGTCCTTGCCGTCACCGTGAGCGGTGCGGTCGTCGACGATTACCACCAGCGCGCGGCCGGCCAGCGAGGCTTCGATGTCCATGGTCCCCACCGTAGTGGCCCCGTTCAGAACGGACTCGACCTGCCCGAGAATCCCGGCGTTCATCAGCGGCCACCCTGTTCGGCGGTTCCGAGCGTGACGTCGACGGTCTTGGAATTGGATCCGTTCCCGTCGGTGTAGGTGATGGACACATTGTCTCCCGGTGCGTGTGAACGGATGGCGGCGATGAGCGCGTCGCCACTGGTGATGACGCGGTCGTCGACCTTGGTGATCACCGACCCCTTCGGAATTCCCGCCTTCTCCGCCGGGCTGCCCGACGTGACCTCGACGACGGTGGCACCGTTGGCGGCGTCCTGCGACGGGACCTGGATCCCGATGACGGCCTGAGTGGCCTTGCCTGTCTTGACCAGCTCGTCCGCGATGCGCCGGGCCTGGTCGACCGGGATCGCGAAGCCGAGTCCGATGGATCCGCTCTGCTCGCCCGCACCCGAACCGCCGATGCTCGCGATGGCGGTATTGATGCCGATCAGCTGGCCGTCCATGTTGACGAGGGCGCCGCCCGAGTTGCCCGGGTTGATCGCCGCGTCCGTCTGGAGGGCGTCGATGACGGTGTTCTGGTTGCCGGACTCACCGCTGGTGGACACCGGGCGATCGAGCGCCGAGATGATGCCCTCGGTGACGGTCCCGGCCAGGCCGAGGGGCGACCCGATCGCGACGACCTGCTGCCCGACCTGGACGTTGCCGGACGTTCCCAGCTCGATCGGAGTGAGGTCGGTCTTGCCGTCCACCTTGATGACCGCGAGATCGGACACCGGGTCGGCGCCGACCAGCTTGGCGTCCGCCGTGCTGCCGTCCGAGAAGGCGACGGTCAGCTTGCCGCCCTTGGCGGCCGCGCCAGCCACATGATTGTTGGTGAGGATCATGCCGTCGGACGAAATGACGATGCCGGATCCTTCTCCACCGGAACCGCCGGCCGTCGCCACCTCGATCTGGACGACACTCGGGACCACCTTGTTCGCGACCGCCTGCACCGAACCTGCCGGTGCGTTCGCGGCCGGGGTCGCGGTGTTGTTCTTGGGGGCGTCGAGGGAGTTGGTCACCGCGGCGCCGCTGCCGTTCCGTTCGGTTGCCAGGGAGCCCACAACGCCACCGATGCCGCCGCTCACGAGAGCGAGCGCCACAGCGCCCACCACGATGGCGGTGCGGGCGGGACGCTTGGTCGCGGTCGCCGTCGATCCCTCGCCGGCCTGTCCGGGGCCCTGAAGGCCTGGGAACGGGCCCTGGGGCGCCCCGTGCTGCCCGGCAGCGTGCTGGCCGACCGGGTGCCCCGGAGCGCCGTGCTGAGGCTGCCCGAACTGCTGTGTGGGCTGGTGCGGCACACCGTACGGATTGCTCTGGGGGTACCCGGCGCCGTAGGCCTGCTGACCCATCGGACCGCCCGCGGGGTTCTGCGGAGTGGCCGGAAACTGTTCGGTCGGGTGGTGACCCGGCGCCGCCTGCGGGTGGGCAGGCTGATCGGGGCGCGCGCCCTGGTCGCCACCCGCAATGTCGCGGCTGTTGCCGTCGTGACTGTTTCGATCGTCGGTCATCGCATCACTTCCATCTCCCGCGACCGCCCGCAGGGGCAGTCGCACCGTCTCTGTGTACGAGAGTGCCCGGTGGGACTGAGAAGGTCCTGAGACCGGCCTTTGAGTTAGCCGTGACCCTGAGACTATTCCGCTCCGGGTTCACCCGGAAGGACGATCCGGATGAGCGCACCGCCCCGTTCCGAGACGTCGACGGCGATCGTGCCGCCGTGCTTGACCACCACCTGCCTGACGATCGCCAGTCCCAGCCCGGAGCCGGGCATCGAGCGCGACGCCGTCGATCGGTAGAAGCGGTCGAACACCAGCTCCCGATCCTCCTCCGGAATGCCCGGGCCCGCGTCGTCGACCGTCAGCTCGAGAAGTCCGTCGCCTGCCGGCTTCATCGCCACGCGCACCTGCTCACCGGTGGGACTCCACTTTGCCGCGTTGTCGAGCACGTTGAGCACCGCCCGCGACAGTCCCGCGTGGTCGCCGTAGACGAACCAGGGAACGGTGACGGCGGTGAAGTCGATCTCGTTGCGCCGGCGGCGTGCCCGCTCGAGGCTCCGATCCACCACTTCACTGAGATCGACTCTCTCGAAGACGGTTTCCGGTGCGTCCTCGCGGGCGAGATCCACGAGGTCGCCCACCAGCTGCGAGAGTTCCTCGATCTGCGCCACCACGTCCGTGCGCAATTCGGCCATGTCCTCGTCCGGAATATGCGGTGCGCCAGGACGACTCGACGCGATCAGCAACTCCATGTTGGTACGCAACGACGTGAGCGGCGTCCGCAGTTCGTGTCCGGCGTCGGCGACGAGCCTGCTCTGCCGCTCCCGCGATTCCGCGAGCGCCCTCAGCATCGTGTTGAAACTCTCGGTGAGCCGGGCGAGTTCGTCGTTGCCCGTCACCGGCATGGGCGTCAGGTCGTCGGTCCGGGCCACCCGTTCAGTGGCGGCGGTGAGCCGGGCGATCGGACGCAGACCGGTGCGCCCCACCGTCGTTCCGGCGGCGGCCGCGAGGACCACTCCGCACCCGCCGACGATGAACAGCACCCAGGCGAGCCGGTCGAGGACGGCGCCCGTCGGCGCCAGGCGCTGCGCGATCACCAGGGTGCTGCCATCCTGGGTGCGCTCGGCCAGCACCCGCTGATTGTCCGCCGTACGCAACGACGTGTCGCGCTCGCCGCGGGCCACGGACAGTTCGGGTTCACCGATGGGGACACTCGACCCCGGCGGCGTGTACGTGTCGAGGTCCGGGAAGATCAGCGCCACACTGATGTCCGTCGTGTACAGCGTCGCGCCCGCGATGTAGCGCGGATCGAACGTCACGAGATTGCTGTCGATGAGCGCCGACGCGCGGGTGCGCAACTGGTTGTCGACATCCGCGTACAGAGCCCGCGACACCACGGCGTACGCCGCGATCGCCATAACTGCCACCGCGATGGCCACCACGGACGCGGCGAGCAGCGTCACCCGCCACCGCAACGACACCGACCGCGTCAACGGCATCGGAGGTCGCATCTCGGGCGGTAACGGGATCGGGCCTGTGGGGTGCCGGGAAATGTGGTGCGAGTCGTGCTTCGCCGACCCCGACTTGTCGGCGGTCTTGTGGAACGGAACTGCCATCACGGAGGAGTCTCCCGCAGCACGTAGCCGACTCCGCGGACGGTGTGCAACAGGCGGGTCTCGCCGTCCGCCTCCGTCTTGCGGCGCAGATACCCGACGTAGACCTCCAGCGCGTTGCCGGACGTCGGGAAGTCGTAACCCCACACCTCCTCGAGGATGCGACCGCGGGTCAGCACCCGGCGCGGGTTGGCCATCAGCATCTCGAGGAGCGAGAACTCGGTGCGGGTGAGGCTGATGGACCGCTCGCCACGCGTCACCTCGCGGGTGACCGGGTCGAGCGTGAGGTCCTCGAACGTCATCTTCTCCGAGTCGATGCCCGGCTCGGGCGCGGCGCGGCGCAGCAGTGCGCGCAGCCGGGCCAGTAACTCCTCCAGGGCGAAGGGTTTCGGCAGGTAGTCGTCGGCTCCGGCGTCCAGGCCCGACACCCGCTCCGACACGGAGTCGCGCGCCGTGAGGACGAGAATCGGCAGGTCGTCGCCGGTACTCCGCAGCCGTCGGCACACCTCGAGACCGTCCAGGCGCGGCATCATCACATCGAGCACGAGCGCGTCGGGGCGCGCGTTCGCCACCTTCTCGAGAGCATCGATACCGTCGACGGCCAGTTCCACCGAGTACCCGTTGAAGCTGAGGGACCGCCGTAGGGACTCCCTCACGGCGCGATCGTCGTCGACCACCAAAATGCGCATACCCGACAGTTTGGCCCGATCAACTGAGATATGTCTGAGAAGGGATCATCGAAGTGCCCTGGCGGCGGTCACTCGAGGACCCGCGGACCCGGCAGACCCCAGTTCCGCCACAGCGCCAGCACCCGGAGCGCCGACGCGAACACGGTGCCCACCACCAGCGCCACGTCGGTGCCCGAACCCCACTCGCTCACCACGACCACCAGCGCCGAACCGAGCAGCGCCGGCACCGCGTAGAAGTCCCGCTGCAGCAGCAACGGGACCTCGTTCACCAGCACGTCGCGCAGGATCCCGCCGCCGATCGCCGCCGTCCCGCCGATCAGACACGACGCGAGCGGGCTCGCCCCGTGGTCGAGCGCTATCACCGCGCCCGTGCTCGCGAAAAGGCCCATGCCCAGAGCGTCGAGCACCAGGATCTCCCGGCGGAGTCGCCCGACTGTCGAGTGCAGGAAGAACACCAGCAACGACATGCCGAACGACGTGCCGAGGTTCGGCCAGCTACCCAGCGACGTCGGCGGTTGGATGCCCAGCAGGACGTCGCGGACGATGCCGCCACCGAGAGCGGTGAAGACACCGACCACGCACACACCGAAGATGTCGAGGCGCTTCGTCACCCCCACCAGGGCGCCCGAGGCCGCGAACACCGCGATGCCCACCAGTTCCAGGATGTACAGCAGCACCCGCCAAGGTTCGCACGGGGAGCGTCACTTTCCGGCCGGGTCCACCAATCCCAGCTTCACGGCCTTCACCAGCCGGCGGGGCACGCGATGCGTCGCGCCGCCCACCGTCACCTCGACGAGGTCGGGTGCCTGGGCCTTCCACTGCGATCTCCGGCTGCGTGTATTGGACCGCGACATTCTGCGTTTCGGTACTGCCATGGTGTGCCTCCTCCTTCGTCGTCGACCCGTGAGTACTTGTTAACCGCCCGCGGTTAATAAGTACTCACGGGCGCTTGCGCACTCCGTAGCGGCGTTCGAACTTCTCGACGCGGCCCGCGGTGTCCATCACGCGCTGCGCGCCGGTCCAGAACGGGTGCGACTCGCTGGTCACGTCCACGACCACCAGCGGATAGGTGTTGCCGTCCGCCCAGAGGGCGGTGCGGTCGCTGGTCACCGTCGACCGCGTGAGAAACGTGGTTCCGGTGCTCGCGTCCTGGAAGACCACGGGGTGGTAGTCGGGGTGGATGTGGGGCTTCATTCGTGTCCCTCTCTCGATTCGGGTTCTACGTAGGGTGATTCGCTGCTCTCGCAGGGGTCTTCGTGGAACTGCCCGAACGGGTCGGGCCACGACTGCCAGGCCGCCTCGTCCGCGAGTTCGTCGTCGGTGACGAGCGCCCACTGCAGCGTGCGGTCGATCTCGGTGGGGTCGGCCGCATGCACCAGCACCACCATCGAGGTGTGCCGGTCGCCGAAGCGCTCGTCCCAGCACAGCGCGGCCATCGCGCGGCGCGCGATCCCGACCTGTTCCTGTTGCTCCGGGGTCATCGCGGCCAGCCAGCGGTCGGCACTGGCCACCCGCAGTCCCCCACCGGCCGACTCGAGCCACAGTGCCTCGTCCGGCTGCGTCGCAACCCAGACGCGTCCGCGAGACGTGACGACCCCGTCGAGGAGGACGTCGACGGCCTCGTGCAGTCGTTCCGGATGGAACGGCCGGGTGGCGGTGAACTCGACGAGCATGACGCCGCAGTCGTGGGACAGCGGCGGCTGCCCGCGCAGCAGCGGTGAGTGGGCGTGGGACGGCTCACCGCGCCGCGCGGCGGCCGGGATGTCGCGGAGCAGGCGTTCGACGTCGGGCGCGTCCCCGTCCCAGATGATCGGCGCGCCGGGGGCAAGCCGGGCCAGGACGGCGTGGAGCCGGGCCTGCTGCCAGCCGTCGCCGGCACTGCCCGACACCACCAGGGCGTCGGCGAAGTCCACCTGCCCGACCGCTACCTGCGCGACGGTGCGGTCGTCGTCGAGTGCTTCGTCGCCGGTGGCGTCGGCCAGCCACGATCCCGCGTCGACGCAGGTGACGACGCCGTCGACGCGCACGTCCCGCGATGCCGGGCCGTCGATCTGGCCCACCACACCGGACACCGCCACGTGCTCGACCGCCCAGCACACCGCCTCGGGTTCGAGCCGGCGGTCGAGGTGCAGCACGATGCGCTGCACCGAACTGCGGGTGTGCAGGCGGCGGAGCAGCGGGAGTAGGTCCTCGCGCAGCGTGCAGGAGATGCAGCCGTGCGCCAGTTCGAGGATGCCGAGGCGCTCGCGCGGCGCCCCCGACTCCAGCGTGGTGACGGTGCGGCGCACGACGCCTTCGTGCACGAGGTCGAGGTCGTGATGCACGACGACGGTGCCTTCGCGGAGCAGCGACCGCGCCGCGTCCTCGGTGGGGCCGTTCCAACCGGAAACCAGGATCAGCGGCGTCCGGCCGTCGAGTATCTCACTCACGAGCACCCTTTCGATAACGATTGTCATTACGTGGACGGAACGCTACATTGGAATCTCGTCGTTGTCGAAAATGATTGTCATAACCCTTGCGGCGGTTCCGCGAGGGGACAGAGAGGAACGCCCATGTCGGCGCACTGCCAGGTGACCGGACGCCAGCCAGGATTCGGCAAGTCCGTGTCGCACTCCCACAAGCGCACCAACCGGCGCTGGGATCCGAACATCCAGAAGAAGACGTACCTCCTGCCCAGCGAGGGCAGACGGGTCACCCTCACGCTCTCCGCCAAGGGCATCAAGACCATCGACCGGGACGGCATCGAGGCCGTCGTCGCCCGGATCCGCGCCCGCGGGGACAACATCTGATGGCCGCCCGCAACGAGATCCGCCCGATCGTGAAGCTGAAGTCGACGGCAGGTACCGGATACACGTACGTGACCCGCAAGAACCGCCGCAACGACCCCGATCGTCTGGTGATGAAGAAGTACGACCCGGTCGTGCGGAAGCACGTCGATTTCCGAGAAGAGAAGTAGAAGACACCGCACATGGCCAAGAAGTCGAAGATCGCGAAGAACGAGCAGCGCAAGATCGTCGTGGCACGCTGGGCCGAGCGCCGCGCGGAGCTGAAAGAGACCATCCGCCGTCCATCGAGCAGCGCAGACGAGCGCGCGGAGGCCCGGGCGGCACTGCAGCGTCTGCCCCGCGACGCGAGTCCGGTACGATTACGCAATCGAGACGCTGCGGATGGACGTCCGCGCGGCCACCTGAGGAAGTTCGGGCTCTCTCGCGTGCGTATTCGCGAGATGGCGCACCGCGGGGAGCTGCCAGGCGTCCACAAGTCGAGCTGGTAAAGGAAGCAGATGGCAGTCAAGAGAGCACCGTCGAAGAAGCCGCGTCCCGTCGAGGGCCGCAAGCCCAAGAAGAACCCGTTGTTCGCGGCCAAGATCGAGTACGTCGATTACAAGGACATCAACCTCCTCCGCACGTTCATCTCGGACCGCGGCAAGATCCGTAGCCGCCGCGTCACGGGCCTGACCCCGCAGCAGCAGCGTCAGGTTGCCGTTGCCGTCAAGAACGCTCGCGAGATGGCTCTGCTGCCCTTCACGAGCCGGTAACTCACGTAAGCAACGAAAAGGCCGCGTAATCCTCGGATTACGCGGCCTTTCGCCATTCCGGTCAGCCGAGCGCGGCCTGCATGTCGGTGATCTCCTTCTGCTGAGCGGTCACGATGTCGGTGGCCATCTGCCTGGCCTCCGGGTTCTCACCGTCGGCCAGTTCGGTGTTCGCCATGTCGATCGCGCCCTCGTGGTGCGCGATCATCATGGTCAGCCATTGCCGGTCGAACTCCGTGCCCGACAATGCCGTCAGGGCGTCCATCTGATCGGCCGACATCATTCCGGCGCCGTGGTTCATGTCGTGCATGCCGGACATGTCGGGCGTCGGAACCGGTTGTCCCCACTGCTGGAGCCAGGTGGTCATCCGGTCCATCTCGGGTTGCTGCGCCGCCTTGATCGCGGCAGCGAGAGCGACCACCTCGGCGTTGTCGGTGTGACCGGCGACCATGTCGGACATCTCCACCGCCTGCGCGTGATGCGGGTACATCCCTTCCAGGAACGCGACGTCGGCGTCGTTGAACTGCGCCTGCGATTCGACGGCGGAGGTCGACGCACCGGACGTCGACGAGGTGCCTGCCGAGTCGGTGCCGCAGCCGGTCAGGACGAGAGCCGCACCTGTCGCGGCGGCGATCAGGGCAGTGATGGTGGTACGCATGGGGAACTCCTCGAAATCGATTCGGGAAATGACAGTCGGATCCGCCGGGGCACACGCCCCGGGCTCCCTGTCACACCCGCAGGATCGAGAGTTCCGCCAAAGAAAGCACCGTCCACGGTGGTGGTCCGCGCCCCGACTGCACACGGTCGGCGCTCACCCGCGACCGCCGCTCGGCAGGATCCACGGAATGCCACCACAGCAACATCACCGACGTCAGCGCGGCGATCACCACGATCACGCCGGCACACTGATGTCCGGTGAGATGGGGTTGCTCGCAGCCGTCCCCGCCGCAACCGTGGGGGTCTTCGGAGTGGGACGCGGTGGCCGAGGGCCGCTCGTGTGCCGCGGCAATCGCGGTCGGCGCGATCAGGCTGTGCATGAGGAGCACCCCGGCGGCGACGGCGATCAGCAGCGCGGCACGCGCCACGACTGTGCGCCTCCGCCCGGTTGCCGTCTCCACACGACCACTGTAACCGGACATACCCAGCGGGGGTACCCAGGCACGTGAGTGACAATGTGTGCCCCGGGACGCGAAAACACTCACATGGGGGTGTGGGCGAGGATCTCCAGACCCTGCTGCTCGAGTCCGCCGATGGTGTCGGTGAGGATGACGAGCCCGCGGTCGTTCTCGCGGTCGAGCACGACGGTGCACTGGAAACCGCCGGTCGCGCCGCCGTGCAGCGTGTAATCGCGGCCTTCGAACGGGACGATCGACCACGTCAGCGCGCGGTAGTTGTCGCCGATCCACCGCGGGTCCATGGCCACGCTCCCGGGGACCGTCCCGTCGAGGAGCGCCCGGACGTAGGTCGACATGTCGTTCGCGGTCGACCGCAACCCGCCCGCCGGGGCGTAGGCGTCCAGCGGCCACGGGTCCTGTGACCGGTGCAGGACGTCGAATCCGCGGGTGACGTTCGGGGGCAGGTCGGCGGTGGTGAGCGGCATCCACGACTGCGACAGTCCGAGGGGGGCGAGCATGCGCTCGCGGAGCAGCGACGGGTAGTCGGTGTGCGCGGCCGCGGCCAGCGCCTGGCCGAGCAGCGCGAAGCCGACGGTCGAGTACGAGTACGTGCCGCGGGTAGTGAGGGGCGCCGACTGCAGTTGCTGCAGCAGGGTGTCCCGGTCGTACGTGAACGGGTTGGACGCGACCACCCAGTGCCCGACGGCCACCACGGTGTCGGTGCTCATCGGGAACTGCGCCAGCCCGGACGTGTGGGACGCCAGCTCGAGCAGTGTCACGTCGCCGACCGGTGCGCCCTGCAACGGCAGCACATCCCCGACCTTCGTGTCCTCGCGCACCTCACCCCGGGCGACGGCGTCGACGAATAGTTCCGCGGTGAACGTCTTGGTGACGGAACCGATCTCGTAGTCGGCGTCTTCGGTGGCCCCGAAATTCGCGAACCGGGTGCCGGACGCGTCGATGTACGCGACGCTCGCGTTCTCGCGGTAGCTGCGCCCGAGGACCTGCCCGGCGAGCGCGATCAGTTGCGGATCCCCACTCGACGGCGGGGCCAGCGCCGACGCCACGGGAGCCGCGCCCCAGGCGAGGGTCCACGCGCAGAACAGCGCACAGAGGACGGTCGTTCGACGCAGTATTGCGACTCCTCGAGCGCGACGGAACGCGCGCACAGACGATCTCCCCGACCGGACGCTATTGTCACCCACCCGAACGCCGAGCACTAGACTTCGGAAGGTTTGCCGACAGGGGCATACCTGTCGAGGAGGTGCCCCGCAGCGTGTCGGGAGTGGTTGCGGGATTCACCGTCATATTCGTCATCATCGCCATCGGCTATCTGCTCGGCCGTCGCGGGACGCTGGGCGCGGAGGGCGAAACCGTTCTGGGCAGGCTGGTGTTCTTCGTCGCCACACCGGCGCTGCTGTTCGATTCCCTCGCATCGTCCGACCTCTCCGTGATCTTCTCCCCCACACTCGCCGTCGCGGCTGTCACGGCATTGACGGTCGGCGCACTGTACATGGTCGTCGCGAGAGTGTGGTTGCGCAGGTCCCTTCCGGAACTGACGATCGGCGCACTGTCGGCGTCGTACGTGAACTCCGCGAATCTCGGCATTCCCATCGCGGTGTTCGTCCTGGGGGACGCGTCGTTCGTGGCGCCGCTGCTGCTGTTCCAGATCATCGCGTACTCCCCCATCGCCCTCACCATCCTCGACGTCACCACGCTCCGGCGCGGCGCGTCGCGGCTCGACACGATCACCGCGCCGTTCAAGAACCCTATCGTCGTGGCGGGTGCCGCGGGACTGCTGATCGCACTCCTCGGCTGGACACCCCCGGAAGCCCTGATGCAGCCGTTCCGGCTCATGGGTGGCGCGTCGGTGCCAGGTGCGCTGCTCGCGTTCGGCATCTCGCTGTACGGGGTGCGGGTGCTGGAGAAGGGGACGAGCCCGCGACGCGACATCGCGCTGGCGTCGGTGCTCAAGATCGTGGTGCAACCGGTGCTGGCCTACCTGATGGCGCGCTATCTGCTCGGGCTCGACGGCCACGAACTGTTCGCCATCGTGGTGGTGGCGACGCTGCCCACGGCACAGAACGTCTTCGTCTACGCCAGCCGGTACGGGGTGGGAACGGTGCTGGCACGAGACACGGCTTTCGTCACGACTTTGGCTGCGATTCCGGGGATTGCGCTGGTCTCCGGCCGGCTCGCGGGATGAGGTTACCGTGGCATATGCGCGTAATCGCCCTCGCAGTGCTGGCCTGCCTCGCCCTCGCCGGATGCGGGTCCGGTTCGAGCACCGACGAACCGACGATTCCCCCGGAGATCGCGTCCGCAGTGGATCCCAGCCCGACCAATCCGTCGTCGGGAATGCCGATTCCCTCCGAAGTGCCCGGCGACGAATTCGGCACCGTCTTCGAGTCGCGCCCTGACATCGTCCGGGCGAATCCGACACCGTTCGAGTCGTGGTCCCGCGCGGACGGCAACAAGGTGGCGATCCACTTCGTCACCGGAACCCCGGAGTGCTACGGCGCCGACGCGACCGTCACCGAAACCGACACCACCGTCACGATCTCGCTGCGCACCGGCACCCTCCCGGAGGCCGCCGACAAGATGTGCATTCTCGTCGCTGTGTTCGGCACCCTCGAAGTCCCGTTGCAGGCGCCGCTCGGCGATCGCCGGGTGATCAACGGATGACCTGGTGAAGCACTGGTTCCGCAACGTCTGCATTGCCACTGCTCTCCTCCAGGCCGTCTATCACGCTGTCCGCGTTCTCGTCTCCTACCGCGTCCTCGCGCTCAGCGGCGACGCCGTCACGATCGGGATCGTCACCGCCCTGTTCTCGCTGGCACCGCTGCTCGTCACGGTCCGGATCGGACGCGCCGTGGACCGGCGGCACGCCGCCGCGGTCCTGCGGACCGGTGTGCTGCTGACCGCACTGGGTGTCCTGGTGATTGCGGCGAGCGGCGACCTGATCGTCCTTGCGCTCGGCAATGTCGTCCTCGGGTTCGGCCAGATCCTCGTGACCGTCGCGGGGCAGGGATTCATCACGCTCCTCTCCCCACCCGGTGAACTGGATCGGGGTTTCGCCGGATTGACCCTCGGCGTCTCGGTCGGCCAGGCCATCGGTGTCCCGCTCGTCGGACTGATCGTGACGGGAAGCTCGGACGGCGGCGCCGTCGAAACCACTCTGGCGTTGACGGTGATGGGGGCGGTGTCGCTGGCCACGATCCCGTTCGCCTGGCCGATACGCGAACGCCCGCAAGCAGCGGAGCCGCCGTCGCCCGGCGACCGGCAGTCCGTGTTCAGCATGATCTCGACGACGGGGATGCGGCCGGCCGTGTTCAGCAGTCTGATCGTGCTGGCGTCGGTCGACGTCGTCGTCGCGTACCTCCCCGTCCTCGGGCACGAGTTCGGTTTCAGCGTTCTGCTGGTGTCGTTGTTGCTGACCGCGCGGACCGCGGCGTCGATCGTGTCACGCGCGTTCCTGCCGTGGCTGCTCACCCGGGTGTCGCGGCAGAAGCTGCTGATCTCCGCCACGCTGTGCTCGGCGCTGCCCACCGCCCTGCTGCCATTCGTGCCCGACCCGGTCGGGATGGCGCTGCTCCTCGTCGTGGCCGGATTCTTCTGGGGCATCGGTCAACCACTGACGATGACCTGGGTGGCAGGGCTCGTCACCGCTGCCAACAGGGCCGCCGCGTTGTCGCTGCGCCTGACCGGGAACCGGCTCGGGCAGGTACTGATTCCGCTGGCCGCAGGCGCCGCGGCGGGGGTCGCGGGCACGTCGTCGATCTTCGTGATCACCGGCGGACTGCTCGGCACCGCAGCGATCTCCACCTGGCGAGCTGTGAGTACTTGTTAACCGCCCGCGGTTAACAAGTACTCACAGGCTTCCCGCTGTTGATCGAATTTCTGTGACTATCTCATAGTAGCTATTACTGTCTGCGACAGGTGGATTGGTGAGGCTCCGGAGTACCTGGGCATGTCGGTGGCGGGGTGCGTTAGGCGGCGTCGAGGGCCGGTTGCCGTCTCGGCGTACCGGTGCGGGGCACCGGATATTTGATCTCGCGGATCTGGACGTTGACCTGGGCAGGCCCGCGTCGGGTTCGGTGTCGCCGGAACGTGTGGAGGCGCTGTATTACCGGGTGCCGGGCTCCGCAGGGCAAGAGTCATCGCTGGAAAACCGGGCGAGACCGGTTGGCCGGGTTCGTCGGTGGCGTGGATCGAGCGTTAGTTGTCGTAGGTGGGGTTTACTGTCCGGGTTGGGCGCGATCGGGGCGACACCTTGCTGGTAAAGGAGCTGGTGGATGACTTCATGGGTGTTGTTGGGGTCGCTTCCCGGCGGTGCCGCCGGCCGCGGTCGCAGCGGAATCAGCGCAGGCGGCGGGGCGACGCCTCACCACGGTGGGGGTCGCGATAACCGATGAGTACCAGCGGGGATCGTCGGACTGAGATTGCGGCGCGGCAGTTTTCGGTGACCACCCGCGCCCATGCGGCGGTCGACGATGCGACCGGCGAGTCGATCGGCCTCGACGACGTCGACACCTGGGTGGGGTGGCTGCTCGACCTGATCACCGCGGCCGGCGCCGAGTTGGTGTCGCGGCTGTGGCTGCCGGCGACGTTCGATGTGCTTGCCGCCGGTCGTGACCGTCAGGACCGTAGGTTGCCCACGCAGGGTCACGTCGCCGCGGCACGTCTCGGCTGGAACCCGATCTTTCCGGACGGGGTCTATGTGCCGTCGCGGGTGACCCGGGTGGTGACGGCGCAGGTGATGGCGACCCTGCGGACCTTGGCCTACCGGGACGCCGCGATCGCGGCACTGTCGGCCCGGTTCGATCCGGCTACCGGTCGGCTGACGGCACTCACCGCCGCCGCGGACTATGTGCCGGCGGGTTTCGCTCGAGGAGTGCGACGCCAGCTCGTCGCACGCTCACGCAGGGACGGCGGGGTACCGGCCGGCCGATTGCGGATCACCGACCTGCAGGGACCACCCCGGATGGCGGCGATGGCCCAACTGTCGGCCGCCGATCGGCAACTCGCGCAGATCACCGTGGCAGACCGTGAGCTGGTGTTGACGGTGAAGTTGCCGACCTGCCCGACCCCGGCCGGGCGGGCGCAGTGGCGCAGTGTCCGGCTGACCGCGGCCATCCCCGAGCATCTGTACGGCAGGGCGATCACCGACTGGCATCTGCCGACCCTGGTCCTCGACCACCGGGGCCTGCTGTGGCGGTGCGCGGCCACCGAACTCGTCCCCGCAGCCGACCTGGAATCGGCCACGATCGCGGCGGGGGTGGATTGGTCCCCGACCACTCTGGGTGCCGCCGCCATCGTGGCAGAGGGTTCCGGCGGGTTGTCCTCGAACTTCCGGGGTTGGACCTACGACGACCGCGGGCTCGGGATCAAACTGGCGCGCCTGCAAGCGGAGGGGCAGCTGCTGCACGCCAAGGCGGCCCGGTTGACACGGCTGTCCGCCACCGCCCCACCCGAGGTGCGCGCCGAACTGGAGGCGAAGATCGTCGTCCTCGACGCGCACCGCACCGCGGTAGGTGCCAAGAGAGGCAGGATCAACCGGGAACTGGCCTTCGACTTCGCCCGTCAGGCCACCGACTACGCCGCCGCCGCGGGCGCGCAGGTGATCGCGGTCGAGGATCTCACCACCCTCGAGACCCGCGGACACGGACGGGTGAACAACAACCGGGCCGCGCAGTCCGCCCGCCGCAAAGCGGTCGCGGCCCTCGCGCACACCGCCGCAGGTCTCGGCATCACGGTGGTCTCGGTGCCCGCCCGAGGATCCTCCGCACAGTGTCCGGGCTGCGACGAACCGCTCTCCCGCCCCGGCGGCTATCACGACGCGTGGTGTCCTCGCTGCCGGGTCGGTGGTAACCGCGACCACGTGGCGGGGGTGAACCTGGCCAAACGCGCATTGCTCGGCAAGAACAACGTCACTCGTCGGCGGGGGCAGATGCCCGCGGTCCGGGCGGCCGAACATGCACTGGTGCGCCAGTGCCGGGACAAGCACGGTCCCACCCCGAGCAGACCACGGCACCGCCGGGTCCGCCGCAGCCTCCCTGACGTGACACAGCGGTTGGAGGTGAATCCGAAACAGCGTGTTCCTGCACCACAAGCGTCGGTGTGGGACACGGTCAAACCCACACCACCGCACGGTGATACCGGTAGCCGTGACACACGTACATCTCAGGCGTCCGCCATACTAGTGGCAGATAGTGTGAGATCTACGTAGACGCTCCGAAACGTCGCGTCCGTCGCCGTACGACGCTCCACTTCGTCGGATGTGGCGTGCGTCTCTTCTCGACACACTGGTTCCCAAGTCACGCGTTTGCCAGATCAGGGGTCAGGAGCCACACGATGAGCTATACCGGTGTCATTCCGAGCACGACCGACACACCCCGTCCACGCCAGGACGAGGCCGCCGTGTCGAGCGCGGTCCTGGCGTCCGGAGGGACCACTCCGCGGCTGCGATTCGTCGACACCGCGGATGCACTGCCCGAACCGGCCGCCGTCATGGTCTGGCCGCAGGGCACCCCGCTGCTCGCCGAGTTGGTCGCACTGTTCGCGGACCTCGGGTTGCGGGTCGCGTCCCACGAACAGCTGCTCGCGGGCGAGCCCGGCAGCCCGCTGGTCCACCGGTTCGACTTCAGCACCGGCGACTTCGCCTGGGACGCCGAAACTCCGGGCCTGCTGTCCGACGCGTTCGAGGCCGCCGCCGCCGGACATCTGGAGGTCGACGGATTCACCCGCCTCGTCGCCGCGGCGAACCTGACGTGGACGGACGCCGTCCTGGTCCGGGCGGCTTGCCGCTACCTCCGCCAGGTGGGGCTGGGACTGTCGGAACCCAACATCGTGGCGATCCTGTTGCGGCACAGCGATTTCGTGCGCGGATTCCGCGACCTGTTCACCGCCCGTTTCGATCCCGCTGTCGCCGGCCCCGACCGTGACAGCGCCGTCGCGGACGCGGAGCGCGTGCTGCTCGACGCGATCGACCGCACCGCGACAATGGACGAGGACCGTCTACTCCGCGGCCTGCTGTCGTTCACGTCGGCGGTGCTGCGCACCAACTGGTTCCAGCACGACCGCACGATCAGCGCCGCCCCCGCCGCGTTCAAGATCGACCCGTCGCTGCTGTCGCTGTCCGCGGCCGTGACCCCGTACCGCGAGATTTTCGTGCACTCGCCGATCGTCGAGGGCAGCCACGTCCGCAGCGGTCCGGTCTCGCGCGGCGGCCTGCGGTGGTCGGACCGCAAGGACGATTTCCGCACCGAGGTTCTGGGTCTGATGAAGACACAGCACGTGAAGAACTCGCTGATCGTTCCGATGGGCGCGAAGGGCGCGTTCGTGGTGCGCACCGAGACGACGCCCGACGCGGTCCGCGCGGCATACACGAGTTTCATCGACGGACTGCTCGACGTCACCGACGACATCGTCGACGGCGAGGTGGTCCACCCCCGCGACACGGTGATCTACGACGACGCCGACCCCTATCTGGTGGTGGCCGCCGACAAGGGCACGGCCCGATTCTCCGACCTGGCCAACAGCATCGCGACGCGTCGCGACTTCTGGCTAGGCGACGCGTTCGCGTCCGGCGGCTCCGCCGGCTACGACCACAAGGCGATGGGCATCACGGCGCGCGGCGGATGGGTCTCCGTCCGCAGGCATTTCGCCGAGATGGGCAAGAACGTCGACACCGACGCGTTCACGGTGGTCGGCATCGGCGACATGTCCGGCGACGTGTTCGGCAACGGGATGCTGCTCAGCCGCGCCATCCGGTTGGTCGGCGCGTTCGACCACCGGCACATCTTCCTCGATCCCGAACCGGATTCCGAGGCGTCCTACCGGGAGCGCGAGCGCCTCGCGTCCGTGCCCGGCAGCAGCTGGGACGACTACGACCGGAGCCTCGTGTCGGCGGGCGGCGGCGTGTGGCCGCGGACGGCGAAGAAGATCCCGCTGTCGCCGCAGGTGCGTGAACGCCTCGGCGTCACCGCCACCGAACTCCCGCCCCACGAGGTGGTGAAGGCGCTGCTGACCGCGGACGTGGATCTGCTGTGGAACGGCGGAATCGGAACGTACGTCAAGGCTTCCGCCGAGGGGCACGCCGACGCCGCCGACCCGGCCAACGACGCCGTCCGGGTGGCGGCGAGCGATGTGCGCGCCGCGGTGATCGGTGAGGGCGGCAACCTCGGCCTCACGCAGCGCGCCCGCATCGAGTACGCGCTGAACGGCGGCCGGATCAATGCCGACTTCATCGACAACGCCACCGGGGTCGCCACGTCGGATCGGGAAGTGAACCTGAAGGTCGCGCTGGACGCGGCCGTGGCGGCCGGCGAACTCCCCGCCGAGGAACGGAACACGCTGCTCGCCCGCGTCCAGGACGAGATCGGCGAATCGGTGCTCGCCGACGCCGCCTCCCAGACCCTCGCCATCAGCCTCGCCGAGGTCCACGCACCGTTCCTGCTCGGACGCCACGAGCGGCTGATCGAGAACCTCGAGCGGGACGCCGGGATCAGCCGGTCCGCGGAGGTCCTGCCGTCGGCGGCGGAACTGTCGGCGCGGCACCGCGCGGGCCAGGGACTGGTCCGGCCGGAGATCGCGGTTCTGCTCGCACAGTCGAAGAACCTCGTCGTCACCGAACTGCTCGCCTCCCCCGTGCTCGACGATGCCGTGTTCGACGGTGTTCTCGCCGACTACTTCCCGGCATCCATCCGCGAACGCGTCCCCCAGCAGATCAGCGGTCACCGGCTCGCCCGGGAGATCGTGGCCGTCATCGTGGCCGGCGACATGATCGACCGTGTCGGCCCCGGCCTGATCCACCGCCTCGAGGAGCGGCTCGGCGTCGGCACCCCCGAGATCACCGTCGCGTACGCGGTGGTGCGGCAGGTGTTCGACATCGACCGCCTGTGGAACGAGGTCCTCACCCTGCCCGGCGCATCCCACCGGACCCGGCTGAACCTGCACTTCGGCATCCAGGACCTGATCGAGCGCACCACGTCGTGGCTGCTGCGGCATCGCACCGCCGGCACGGATGCGCAGGCGCTGATCGAGCGCTTCGCGAAGCCGGTCCAGGAACTCGCCGCCGCACTGCCGCGCCTCACCGGTGTGCCCGCCCAGGACCTGGGCACGCTGCGGATCCTGGCGCAGGGCTTCGCCCTGGAGACCACCGCGCAGTCGCTCGACCTGCCGATCACCCAGGTCGCCGAGACGTACCGCGAATTCGGCCGGGTGGTGGGCCTCGACTGGCTGTCGGAACGGTTCTCCGTCGGCGAGACCGGGACCGCCTACTGGGAGGCCATGGCGGGAGCCGTCCTCGTCGACAACCTGCAGGAGCACTGGCACGGCCTGATCGGACTGGTGTTGCGCGACGCCTCGCCCGCGACGTCCGCCGCCGACGCCGTCGCCGCCTGGCTGACCGAACACACCACCGCCGCGGACCGCCTGGCACAGATGCTCGGCGAGCTGCGGAGCCACGACCGCGTGGACAACTCGAGCATCTGCGTCATCGATGCCGAACTGTCACTCGCGCTCACCCGCTGTTAGGGCGTGTCTCCCAATCTCTCTCGGATGCACCTGGCGAAACAATCGTCGTCCGGCAAGGCGGAGGAGAAGCCGATACCGCTGTTGTATCGGCGCCGACGACAACGCAGCAGGGCGGCGATTGGGCGCCAGGAGCGCCGAAACGGGGATTGGGAGACATGCCCTACCGAACCACATTTCACGAACCCGTCAGCACTTCAACCAAAGGAGCTCGAAAGTGCCTACTCTCCAACGTGATGTCGCCATCGTCGGCGCCGGCCCGTCCGGCCTGGCCGCAGCCACCGCGCTGCGCAAGGCGGGGCTGTCCGTCGCGGTCCTGGAGGCGCGCGACCGCGTGGGTGGCCGGACCTGGACCGACACCATCGACGGCGCGATGCTGGAGATCGGCGGCCAGTGGGTCTCCCCCGACCAGACGACGCTCATCTCCCTGCTCGACGAACTCGGACTCGAGACGTTCGACCGGTACCGCGAGGGTGAGTCCGTCTACATCTCCGCCGCCGGCGAACGCACCCGCTACACCGGCGAATCCTTCCCCGTCGACGAGACGACCCGTAAGGAGATGGACCGGCTGATCCAGATCCTCGATGACCTCGCCGCGCAGGTCGGCGCCGAGGAGCCCTGGGCGCACCCGCTGGCCCGCGAACTGGACACGATCTCGTTCAAGCACTGGCTGATCGAGCAGTCCGACGACGCCGAGGCCCGCGACAACATCGGCCTGTTCATCGCAGGCGGCATGCTGACCAAGCCCGCACACTCGTTCTCCGCGCTGCAGGCCGTGCTCATGGCCGCGTCCGCCGGATCGTTCTCGCACCTGGTGGACGAGGACTTCATCCTCGACAAGCGCGTCATCGGCGGCATGCAGCAGGTGTCGATCCGGATGGCGGCCGCCCTCGGCGACGACGTCTTCCTGAACGCGCCGGTGCGCACCGTCCAGTGGAGCGAGGACGGTGCAGTCGTGCTGGCGGACGGGGACATTCGCGTGGAGGCGTCCCGCGTCGTGCTCGCCGTCCCGCCGAACCTGTACTCCCGCATCTCCTACGACCCGCCGCTGCCGCGCCGCCAGCACCAGATGCACCAGCACCAGTCGCTGGGACTCGTCATCAAGGTGCACGCCGTGTACGAGACCCCGTTCTGGCGTGAAGACGGTCTCGCCGGCACCGGATTCGGCGCGTCCGAGGTCGTCCAGGAGGTGTACGACAACACCAACTACGAGGACAGCCGGGGAACCCTCGTCGCGTTCGTGTCGGACGAGAAGGCCGACGCCATGTTCGAACTGAGTGAAGAGGAGCGTCGGGCCACCATCCTCGGTTCGCTCGCCCGCTACCTCGGACCGAAGGCTGCCGAGCCGGTCGTCTACTACGAGTCCGACTGGGGCTCCGAGGAATGGACCCGGGGCGCGTACGCCGCGAGCTTCGACCTCGGCGGCCTGCACCGGTACGGCAAGGACACGCGGACGCCGGTCGGACCGTTCCACTTCTCCTGCTCGGACATCGCCGCCGAGGGCTACCAGCACGTGGACGGCGCCGTGCGGATGGGTCAGCGCACCGCCGCGGACATCGTCGCCCGCCTCGGGAAGTAATCCCGTCCGATCATCGCCTGGCAGTCACGACTGCCGGGCGATGATCGCGAGCAGCAGTTCGGCGCGCACCCGCGCCACGTCCAGCCTGCAGTCGATCAACGACTCGATCCGCGCCATGCGGCTGCGCAGGGTGTGCCGGTGCACGCCCATCGCCGCGGCCGCCGACTCCCAGTGCCCGTTCGCCTCGAGGAACGCCCGCAGCGATCCCAGCAGTTCCGTGCCGTTGGTGCGGTCGTAGTCGTCGATCGGCGCGATCATCGTGTCCGCCAGGGAGTTCAGCACCTCCCGCGTCGAGCTGAAGGCGAGCAGCGCGCTACCGGTCAGCGCCGCGAACTCCAACGGCTCGGCCCCGGCCTCGGCGGCCGACGCGGCGAGCTGGGACTGTTCGATGGCCGCCACCAGACCGGCGACCTCCCGCTTCCCGCTCAGCCCCGCACGGATCGCCTTCCGCGCCGGCCCGGACAGTCCGCGTAGCATCGCCCGCGCGAAGTCCACGTCGTCGGTGCCCCGCAGCAGAACGGTGACCCGCGTGTCGTGACGGCGCGAGAAGAGTTGCCGCCCGGCCTTGTTCATGGCGACCGCGACCGCCGACTCCACCCGTTCCGCGAGTGCCGGTGTCTCGGCCACGACCGTGAGTCCACGGACCATCCCGTCCGCGTCTGCGGCGTGCCGGATCTGCGACCAGGCGGGCGCGAGGTCGCGGTCCTCGGTGAGCAGCAGGCCGAGGGCGTGCGAGTTGAGCCGGTTCTGTGCGGTCCGGAGCCGCACCGGCTTCTCGAAATCCAGCGCGAGCAACGAGTTCGCGTGACCGAGCAGAATCTGGTCGACGTGGCTGAGCGCGGTGGGGCTGATCACGGCGAGGTGCCCGTGCGGTGTGCTGCCGACGCTGATCTGCTGCACGGTGATCGACGCGCCCGACCGTGCCAGTGACACGCTGCTCGATGCCCCGCCGGTGCCCGCCTCCAGCACTTCCCGCAGTTCCCCGATCACATCCTCCGCCGGCTGCGCCGGATGGGACTCCAGCACCCGGCCGGACAGGTCGAGGAGCAGGACGGTGGCCGACGTTGCGACGGCCAGCTCGCGCACGGTGGCGCCGGTGCCGCCCTGGATGACGGCGCGGGTCATCCGCGGTTGGGCCCGGGACGCGCGCAGCACCGCCTCGTACTCCTGCTCCGCGAGTCGGTTCATGACCCGCTTGACCACGGCCGCGAAGGGTGTCGGCAACGGCACCTCGAGCAGCGGCAGCCCGATCTCGTCGGCGACGGCCACGAGGTCCTCGGGGACCTCCGGATGCGAGAGACCGGTGCCGAACCCGACCGCCGCCACCCCGGCTTCACCGAGGCCGCGCAGGTATCGGGCCCGGTCGGCGGCGGTCAGCGGAAGCCGGATGCCGGTGGTGAGGAGTAATTCTCCGCCGGAGAGCCACCGGAAGGGGTCCTGCAGTTCGGTGGTGTGGGCGAATGTGATCTCGTTGCCGAGACCGGCGGCGCCACCCTTCAGCTCGAGAGCCAGGTCCGGCTGGGACAACATCCAGCGAACGGGAACGGTCATGTCGGCTCCTGCGCATTGCGGTCGGGTCCGTGCCACCCTGACCGGTCGGGATCGGGATAGCGCTGGACAAATTGGCCAGCGGAGCACGGACGACTACTCCATTGTGTCAGACGTCGACCCTCGGGCAACGCCGAAACCCAACATTAACGAATTGAGTTCGTTTGACCCCTTGCGTACGGGACGCGCCCTCCGCATACTTAACGAATCCCATTCGCTAAGTGACCCACGTCTCACGCGGGCGCCACCCGAGACACGGAGTTGTCGTTGACCCACCCCAGGAATCCCACGTGACCATCGCCGTCCGCGTCCCACTGACACTCGGCCGAGGTATCGCCACGTTCAGCGTCTTCGTCGTCGGCTACATCACGGCCAATCTGATCCCGCTCATGATCATCGCGATGGTGGACGATCTCGGCATCACCCAGACCGTCGCCGGCGCCGTCCTCACCGGCTCCCTGCTGGCCACCGCACTCGTCTGCCTCGCGACGACCCGGTGGGCGGCGGGGCGCTCGCGCCACCTGCTCGGCCGCGTCAGCCTCGTCGTGATGGCCGCGGGATTCGCCGTCGCCGCCACCGTCCACTCGGCCCCGATCGCGTGCGTCGCGATCATCGTCGGCGGGATCGGTGCCGGTGGCGCGGTCGCGGTCGGCGGGGCGGCTCTGGCCGCGCTGAACAATCCGAACCGGGTGTCCGGGATCAACGGGCTCGTCAACCGCACCGCGGTCACCGGAATACTGGCACTGATCCCGATCCTCGGCCTGCACATGACCAATGCCTTCGGGATCGTCGCGGTACTGGCGCTGGCGACGGTCTTCACGATCAGCTGGTTGCCGTCCGCCCCCGCCGTCGAGGACGACTCGGCGAGCACCGCGCACACACCAACCCCGTTGCCCGAGGGCGTCACCGAGAGGCAACTGGCCGTTGCCGGCTTCACCCTGCTCGTGCTCTTCGCGATCTGGGCGATCGGCGAGGACTCGTTGTGGGCGGTGTCCGGCATCATGGGCGCCGAACACGCCGCCCTGACGGAACAGCAGATGGGTCTGGCCCTCAGCCTCTCCACCGCGGGCGGCATCGGCGCCGCCCTCGTCCTGACCGCGCTCGGGTCACGCCTCGGACGCACCGTCCCCACCGCCGTCCTCCTCGTGCTCGGCGCGGCCCTCAAACTGGGCTCGTGCCTGGCCACCGATTCGACGACGTATCTGGTGCTCATCATCGCCTGGAACACGGTGTACGCCGCGGCCTTCATCTACGTGGTGGCCATCGCGGCCGCGCTGGACCCATCCGGCCGCTGGTCCGCCCCGCTCCTCGGGACGTATCTGGTGGGGTCCGCATTCGCCCCGCTCTTCGGCACCCTCGTGACCGGCGCAGTCGGCTACGTCGCGTTCGGCTTCGTCCTGGCGGGCATCAGCCTCGTCCTGCTCGTCCCGATCGTGTCGATCGCCCGCCTGTCGACGCGCACCGAGCGGGCCTCCGCGTCACCCGGACAGGACCCCACTGCCCGGTACACCACTTCGGTCGTCGTCTGACGGAAAGAGAGAACACCATGAACACCGACACGACGACCCACTACCGCGGCGGCCGGATCTTCACCGCCGCCGAACCCGCCTGGGCCGAGTCGATGATCGTCGAGGGCGATCGCCTCACCTACGTCGGCGACACCGCGACCGCCGACACGCTGTCCGGCGACGCCCGCGTCGTCGAACTCGGCGGGGCCTTCGTCCTGCCCGGCTTCATCGACGCCCACACCCACCTGCTGATGATGGGCCAGGCCCTCCAGAAGGTGGACCTGCAAAGCGCCGCCGATCTGAACGACATCCAGGACCGCATCCGCCGATTCGCCGCCGAGAACCCGGACGCACCCCGGCTCCTGGGACGCAGCTGGCTGTTTTCGGCACTCGACGGGCACCCGCCGACCCGGCAGATGATCGACGCGGCCGAGGCCGACCGTCCCGTGTACCTCGATTCCAACGATGTGCACTCGGCGTGGGTGAACACGGCCGCGCTCCGCGAACTCGGCATCGACGCGGACACTCCCGACCCGATCGGCGGCCGGATCGAGCGCGACCCCGTCACCGGCGAGGCCACCGGCATGCTCTACGAGACGGCGGTGACCCAGATCGTGTGGCCCGCCCTCGCGAAGCTGGTCAGCGACACCGAGCGGGATGTCGCCCTCGCGGCGGCGTTCGAGCAGTATCTCGCGGACGGCGTCACCGGAGCGGTCGACATGGCGCTCGGCGCGGACGAACTCGAGGCGCTCGAACGCGCACTGGCCGCCGGCGGGGAGACGCTGCCGCTCCGGGTGGCCGGGCACTGGCTGATCGAACGAACCGATTCGGACGAGGACAACGTCCGCCAGGTGCACGAGGCGGTGGAGCACCACCGGCGACTGCAGGGTCCGTGGCTGCGGATGGCCGGGATCAAGATCATCATCGACGGCGGCATCGACAGCTGCACCGCGGCGATGAAGGAGCCGTACTCGGACGGCACGAACGCCGAACCGATCTGGGATCTCGCCTCGCTGGCACCGGTGGTCGTCGCAGCGGATGCCGCCGGCCTACAGGTGGCGCTGCACGCGATCGGCGACGAGGCGTCGGAGATCGCGCTCGCCGCGCTCGAAAAGGCGATCGCCGCCAACGGGATTCGACCGCGTCGGCACCGGATGGAGCACCTGGAGACGATCACGAAGGACAACGTGCAGCGGCTTGCGCGCCTCGGCGTCGTCGCGTCGATGCAGCCGGTCCATGCCGATCCGGCGATCCAGGACAACTGGCGGGCGATGCTGGGCGACCATCGGGTCGAGCGGGCGTTCCCGTGGCCCGAGATGACCGCCGCGGGCGCCGTCCTCGCGCTGGGGTCCGACGCCCCCACGGCGCCGCATCCCCCGCTGCCCAACATGTACATCGCGACGACGCGCAAGTCCGCGATCGATCCGGCGCTCGCACCCAACCTGCCCGAGTACGCACTGCCGATGGCCGACGCGCTCGCGCACGCCACCCGCGACGCCGCCTACTCGTGCCGCTGGGACGACCTCACCGGTCAACTCGTCACGGGCAAGGCCGCCGACTTCGTGGTCCTCGACGGTGATCCGTTCACCGCCGGCGCCGATTCCCTCCTCACCGCGCGGGTGCAGCTGACCGTGGTGGCCGGCTCGGTGCGCCACGAAGCGGAGGTGGCAGGCAGCCACCCGGCGTAGCCGACGCAGCCGGCCCGGTCAGTCCCGTTCGGCTGCGGCGTCTTCCGTGACGCCGCAGCCGATCTGCTCACAGAACCCCAGCATCGCCGTGCGCGCGGCATCGACGGTGATGAGACTGTTTCCCCCGACGATGTGCAGCCCGTAGGCGTCCTCGAGGGCCACCAGATTCATTGCCGCCTGGTCGATGTCGCCGCGCACGGTGAACTCCCCCGCCGCGTGCCCGTCGCCGAGGATGGCGCGGTACGTCGCGAACTGACGCAGATACATCTTCTGGACAAGTTCGTCGTGCAGCGCCGAAGTGCCTGTCATGAAGTCGAATTCGTACAACAGCCGCATCAGGGTGTCGTCGGGACCGCTCGGCAGCCCGGCGTCGATGGCCGTCCGCAGCTTGGCGGCGTACGACGACTGCGCGGCCACCGCCTCGTCGCGCAGGTCACAGTAGCGCTCGGTGCCCGCCCGGTGGGCCTCGACGAGAAGCGAATCCAGATCGTCGAAGTAGTAGAGCAGCGCGCCGCGCGTCAGGCCCGCGCGCTTCGCGACATCGGTCAGGGACAGCGACCTGAGCCCGTGCGCGGATCCCGCCTGGAGTGTCGCCTCGATGAGCTCGGAACGCCGCTGCTTCTGAGTGTTCGGTCGCGCCATGCCGTTGACACTAGCCGACGTGATCTGTGACACTCGGCCCAGTTGTTTGACGGACCTGTCAAAAAACTATTTCGCCCCTCCCCCTCCCCGAACGGACAGCTC
>NZ_JAAOQS010000347.1:0-269 GCF_011603105.1 Rhodococcus sp. A14
GGCTTCCGCGAACTCGCCGGCCGCACCGCGACAACCCCACACCACCCGACCACTCCCACCAGCCAGGAGCATGACCAATAGTCGCCACCAACAGCAGGAACGGCGCCTGGCCGTTAGTTCAGAGAAGATCCCGGAGCCGGGCATGTGGCTGCAGTTCGATTGGGGCGAAGGCCCGCGGGTCGGTGGCCGGCGAACCCAACTGTTCTGCGCATGGTTGTCGTGGTCGAGGTTTCGGGTCGTGGTGCCGGCGTGGGACCAGCAGCTCCCGA
>NZ_JAAOQS010000348.1:0-264 GCF_011603105.1 Rhodococcus sp. A14
ACCCTCAACGACTCCAGATTCCGATTTCCATCTCGTGATTCAGACATGGTCAGGCAACATAGCCGGGCCTCACAGCGACCAGCTCGAAGAACACGAACCCACACTCCGGTAGTTCAGTCAACACACCGGAGCCGGGGATGTGGCTGCAGTTCGATTGGGGCGAAGGCCCGCGGGTCGGTGGCCGGCGAACCCAACTGTTCTGCGCATGGTTGTCGTGGTCGAGGTTTCGGGTCGTGGTGCCGGCGTGGGACCAGCAGCTCCCGA
>NZ_JAAOQS010000349.1:0-261 GCF_011603105.1 Rhodococcus sp. A14
TCCACCACCGCGGGCGCGTCGGGTGTGCGCGTCACCTGCGCACCGAACATCGACACCAGTGTGTCGGTGGTTGTCGCATGATCGGTGTGGTTCCAGTCCTCGAGGATCAGCTGTTTTTCGTCGGCGTTGAGGATGTCGATGTCGCCGACCCGACTGTCCGTATCGGCGATGATGGTTTCGAGGACACGCAGGTATCGGTTTAGCAGGGCTTGGACGTATGGTTCGTCGAACAGGTCGTGGAGGTAGGTCAGGGTTAGTCGG
>NZ_JAAOQS010000350.1:0-243 GCF_011603105.1 Rhodococcus sp. A14
TCCACCACCGCGGGCGCGTCGGGTGTGCGCGTCACCTGCGCACCGAACATCGACACCAGTGTGTCGGTGGTTGTCGCATGATCGGTGTGGTTCCAGTCCTCGAGGATCAGCTGTTTTTCGTCGGCGTCGAGGAGGTCGAGGTCGCCGACTGGGCTGTCGGGATCGGCCACCGCTGCCTCGAGGAGTCGGGTGAATCGGTCGGCGAATCCGTGGACGGTGTCCTCGTCGAACAGGTCCTGCGCG
>NZ_JAAOQS010000351.1:0-241 GCF_011603105.1 Rhodococcus sp. A14
TCCTGAGTGGCCTTGTCTGATCAGCTCGAAGTAGCGGCGCTTGTCTTCCTGTGGTGACTTGTTCCACGCATACCTGGGCATCGTAATCCTCTCGGGAAAGGATTCGCCTCGATCAGTGGAATCCGCCAGGTGTATCCGGTGCTGTTCATCGACTGTATCCACGTCAAGATCCGCGACGGCAACGTGGCCAACCGGCCGATCTACGTCGTGATGGGGGTGACTGTGGACGGCACTCGCGACA
>NZ_JAAOQS010000352.1:0-241 GCF_011603105.1 Rhodococcus sp. A14
CTGCGCACATGGCCGAGGTCTATGGCGCCGAGGTGTCCAAGCAGACGATCTCGACGATCACCGAACGGGTGATGGACGGCATGCTCGAGTGGCAGAACCGGCCGCTGGACCAGGGGCGGATTCCACTGATCGAGGCGAATCCTTTCCCGAGAGGATTACGATGCCCAGGTATGCGTGGAACAAGTCACCACAGGAAGACAAGCGCCGCTACTTCGAGCTGATCAGACAAGGCCACTCAGGA
>NZ_JAAOQS010000353.1:0-241 GCF_011603105.1 Rhodococcus sp. A14
AGGTCGCCACCGAACTCAACGACCGTCCGAGGCTATGCCTGAATGACCTCACTCCGAACCAGGCTGTGCGACGATGGTGGCCCCTGCACGATTACCCGATGATTCGCCACGACTAGTGGAATCCGCCAGGTGTATCCGGTGCTGTTCATCGACTGTATCCACGTCAAGATCCGCGACGGCAACGTGGCCAACCGGCCGATCTACGTCGTGATGGGGGTGACTGTGGACGGCACTCGCGACA
>NZ_JAAOQS010000354.1:0-239 GCF_011603105.1 Rhodococcus sp. A14
GATCAGCCAAATGATCACGATGAGCGTCACGAGCCGTCCGATACGCATTTCCGACCTCCCGTGTGGGCACCGGCGCAAGGCCGATGCACGTGTCGTACTCGAACGCTATGTCCTCGAACGCTATGTCCTCGAACGCTATGTCGACGACGTGTCGGTCGGCTTCGCGTGTGCTCCATGGGTATTCGTGGAGTCCGTGCCGGTGGGCCGACCGTTGGCAGGCTTTGCACCCGTGGTTCGGG
>NZ_JAAOQS010000035.1:0-73263 GCF_011603105.1 Rhodococcus sp. A14
CCATCCCACCCTGCACTATCGACCCTGGGAGACCTGATGACCATCGCCACCGCCACTATGACCCGCGAACAACGCAAATCCGTTGCCCTCGAATATTTCACGAGGTTCGATACCGGCGGCAATGTTCTCGAATTGATGGCCGACGACGCCGTCGTCTACTTCCCCAAATGGGGCCTGGCGCGCGGCAAAGACGAGATCGGCCGAATGTTCGGCGACGTCTCCACCCTGTTCACCGACATCTGCCACTACCCCGAATACCTCAAGTTCATCATCGAGGACGACATGGTTGTGGTCGAAGGAATAACCTCCGGCACCGCCGCCGACGGCACCCCTTGGCGGCCGGGGTTCAGCCACGCCGGCCGGTTCACCGACGTCTTCGAAATTCGCGACCACAAGATCCACCGCTGCTTCATCTACCTCGACCCCGACTACGCCGGCGACGACACCCAGCGCTACCCCTGGCTGGCATCTACCGAAACACCGATCCTCAACCACTGAAACGGAGTCCATGATGACCTCATCACTTCAGGGAGAAGTAGCCTTCATCACCGGAGCAGCCCGCGGCCAAGGGCGCGAACACGCCGTCACCCTCGCCCGGCACGGTGCGAACATCATCGCCCTCGACATCTGCAAACCGGTCAGCACGATCCCCTACGATATGTCCACCAGCGACGACCTCGCCGAGACCGTCGCCCAGGTCGAGGCGACCGGGCAGAAGATCTACGCCGCGGAAGCCGACGTCCGCGACTTCGACGCCGTCCAACAAGTCGTCGACAACGGACTCGAACAGTTCGGGCAAATCGACATCGTCCTGGCCAACGCCGGTGTGTACTCCTTCGGGCCTCTCGACAGCGTCGACATCGAGCTCCAACGCTGGCGCGACATCATCGACATCAACCTCACTGGCACCTTCCACACACTCAAAGCCACCATCCCCTCCATGATCGCGGGTGGCGCCGGCGGCTCGATCGTGCTGACCAGCTCCACCGCCGGTATCAAAGGCCTCCGCTCGATGGCCGATTACACCGCCACCAAACACGGCGTCGTCGGACTGATGCGCACCTTCGCCAACGAACTCGCACCCCACAAGATCCGCGTCAACACCGTTCACCCCACCGGAGTCAACACTCACATGGTGACCAACCCCCAGCTGGTCCAGTGGTACAGCGACCACCCCGACATGGCGAACAATGTCTCCGCCAACCTCCTTCCCGTCGAGCTCGTCGACCCCCACGACATCAGCGAAGCGATCCTCTACCTCGCATCCGACGCAGCCCGCTACGTCACCGGACTCGAGCTGAAGATCGATGCCGGCTTCACGGAGCGTGCCTAGCCACACCGCTTCCGTTCCACCGAGGACGGCGGCGGGGTTTGATCGCGGCTCCAGGGTTCGGCGCCACGGACCTCAGCTCGACGGCACAACGACGAGTCCACGCCCCGACAAATCCTTTGCCACGAAATCCCGTTCGACGACAGAGGCGACCAGCGCTGCGATCGCAATTGTCGTTATCTCATTCGTTACTGAACTGTGAACGGGTCGAGGTGTCGCGGCGGGGCCGTCCACGGCGCCGCCACGACACCTCGAGCGCTTGTCCGACGGAAGGTTGCGTGCGGGTCGGTTCTCGTGTCGACACCGGTGCTGCTGCGGTCTCTGCCATTGGATGTTTCGGGAGGTGCACCCGAAATGAGTTACCTGTGCGTCGCGACGTCCGCTGGTTCGCTCTGCGGCGCGGTCGGGAGATCGATGTCGCTACGCGGGACGAGCAGGCAGGTGATTGCGCCGACGAGCGCTACGGCACCGAATACTGTGAAAACCCAACCGAATGGGACGGAGGCGGACAGGAGCACGCCACCGAGTAGAGGGCCGGTGACAGCACCGAGCCGTCCGATTCCTGTGGTGATCCCGAGGGCAGAGGCTCGAACTCGCGCGGGATAGTGCGTGGCTACATAACCGAATAGCACGATCTGTGTACCAATTGATCCTGCGCCGGCAAGGAGGACGACGACATACATCACCCCTGTGGGAGGGGAGATCGCCATCCATCCGATTGCGACCGCGGCGATGAGGAAAGTCGCAGCTGCCACCGGTCGGCTGCCGTAACGGTCTGCAAGTGACGACCCGCTGATGCCGCCGATGATCGCGCCGGCGTTGAGCAGTACCTGGAAGGTGAGGGCGGAGCCGAGGCTGTAACCCGCCTCGCGCATCAGCTCGGGAAGCCAGGTGTTGAGACCAAACACAAGCAAGAAGCCGACGAAGTTCGCCGCGGCAAAGAGCACCAGGGTGATAAGGGCACGTCCGGAAACCAGTTCGCGTAGCGGTGTTGTGGAGACAATCAACTTCTGCCGATCGGATTTTGATGGGGGTGTCGTTTCCGGGATGACTCGCCACGCGATCGGCAGGACTACTACGAGGGCGAGAGCACCCATTGCCCACAGACCACGGAAACCGAGGGAGCCTTGCAGGCTCAGCGCCATGAGCGCCGCGAGCACACCACCCACTGGCAGTCCGGCCAGCATGAGGGCGTTGAGACGATTTCGTTCGCCTTCACGGGCAACTTCCACGACGAGGGCGATCGCCACGGGGGCAATTCCCCCGAAGCCGAGACCGGCGATGAAGCGGAACAAACCCAGCAATTCGGGCGTGGGCGCTGTGGCCACCGCAACCATTGCTGCGGAGTACCAAATCAGGCATCCCAAGAACAGACGCCGACGTCCGAACCTGTCGGTGAGCGTGCCCGCCGCGATGGCCCCGAAGAACATCCCGAGTAATGCGTAGCTACCGATGGCTCCGACTTCGCCGCGTGAGAGCGACCAGGGTTCATAGGCCAAGAGTGCGGGAATGGTGGATCCGTAGATGATGAGGTCGTAACCGTCGAAAATGATCGCGGCAAAACATACAGCCACGACGGCGTATCGACCGCCGCGCGACGGCAAAACTGTTGTGGCAGAGGCCATGGGGACTCCCTGGAGTGAAGTGGATTACCTCATTGTCCACGATGCGACACTTATGTCAATACTTCGACGGTTCCATTGACAACCAGACGCTACTGTTGATATTTTGACACTCATGTTGGATAGTAACCACGTCACCGAACCGGCGGCTACACCGGCCGATCCAGGGTTAACGCCGTTTCCACAGCACGCGATTGATCAATATCGGCGTCTCGGGCTCTGGGGCGGCCGGTCCTTGCCCAGCGAACTGTTCGCTGCGGCGCGTGTGCATGGGGACCGAGTCGCATTGGTGACCCCCGAGGTGCGTTGGACTTACCGAGAACTCTTCGAGCGGGCAGCAGATTTCGGCGCCGGATTGCTCGCAGTCACCACCTTGCGCGCCGGCGATGCCGTGTTGTTTCAGATGGGCAACGTAGCCGAAACCGTGGTGGCATACCTCGGCTGCCTGGCAGCCGGAGTTAGGCCGGTGTGCACGTTGCCTCAGCACGGTGAACGGGAAGTCAGCCTTCTCGCCGCCCACGTGGGCGCTAGGGGTTTGCTCATTCAAGCGGACTTCGGAAAGGGCGAACCGCTGACCAACGCGCAATCGCTCCTTGAGCGGGAATTGATCGACGTCGTGATAGTCGCCCGCGGTGAACCGATGGCGGGAGCGGTGTCTTTTCAAACGATCCTCAGCGGCGGGTCCATGTTGCCGGCACCCGACGACGTGAATCCGGACGAGATCGTGGTCTTCCAGCTATCCGGCGGGACGACGGGGCTACCCAAGGTCGCGCCGCGCCTACATGAGGAGTACGTCTACAACTCCAGAGCATGGGCCGAGGCATTGAGGTGGTCACCGGCCACGAAAGTACTTTATCCGCTCCCGCTTCTGCACAACGCTGGCATCGCGCTTGCCCTGCAGCCCGCCCTGCTGTCCGGTGCGTCGATCGTCCTGGCGCCAAGTGCCCGAATCGACGTCCTACTCGACCTCATCGAGGCTGAGCGTCCGACGACACTTCCGCTGGTTCCCCCCGCTCTGGCTATCCGTCTGCTCGAGGACCCGCGTAGCCGCACCCTGGACCTGTCCTGTATCGAGGACTACATCGTCGGCGGTCAGCGACTGCCGGTGGAGATCGCCGAACGGTTGCGCGACGAGCTCGGCATCTCTGTGCGGCAGATGTTCGGCATGGCCGAAGGGATGTTCCTGGTCACTCCCGCGGATTCCAGCGAGGAACTCCGGTTTCACACTGTCGGGCAACCTATCTCGACGGCCGACGAGGTACGTATCCTCGAGATCGACGGAACCGCTGAGGTACCGTTCGGGGAGATCGGTGAATTCTGCGTCCGAGGGCCGTACACGATCCGCGGCTACTACCGCGCCGCCGAACACAACGCGGACACCTTCACCGATGACGGTTTCTACCGCACCGGCGACCTCGCACGCGCGCACCACCTCGACGACACGACCGTGTACTCCATCGAGGGCCGGATCAAGGACGTCATCAACCGGGGTGTCGAGAAAATCCACGCCGAAGAGGTCGAGGAACTGATCCTGCGTCACCCCGACGTGACCAACGCCGCCCTAGTCGCCATGCCCGACGAGGTGCTCGGAGAGCGCGCCTGCGTCTACCTGATCCTCGAGGAAAACGCCCCACACCTGGCCGTGTCCACGCTCGGGGAATTCCTCCTCGGGCAGGGCCTGGCGAAGTACAAGCTGCCCGAGCGGGTCGAGATCGTGGACCAGTTCCCGCTCTCCAACGTCGGCAAGGTATCCAAGAAGACACTGCGAGAAACGATTACGAATGTGCTCCTGGCCGAGCGCGAACACCACGATTCGCCCGCAACCGGCGCACGCTAGAGGGAGGCACACCATGGCCCATCGCACCATCGACGTCATCGGAGGCGGACCGGCCGGCCTGGCCGCCGCCCGCTTGATCAAGCTCGCCGACCCCTCGGCCCGCGTGACCGTGCACGAGCGATCCGACTCGAGCACCTCGACGTTCGGATTCGGCGTGAGCCTGACCGAGTCGACGATGCGCAATCTCGCGGCGGTCGACCCCCGAACCGCTGAACAGATCCGCCAAGTCAGCTACGCCGGTCATTCGCTGACCCTGCGCGCCACGGATCGGGACGTGCAGCTACACGGCGCACGAAACCTCGCGATCGGCCGGGCCGCGCTGCTGCAGGTGCTCACCGATGCCGCCACCGCCGTCGGCGTCGACATCCGCATGGGATCACGCGTCGATATCTCCGACACCGACGCCGACGTGGTGGTCGCCGCCGATGGTGCCCGCAGCGCCGTACGGGACAAGCTCTCCGCCGAATTGGGCGTCCACATCTCCCACGGCAGCCTGCACTACATGTGGTGCGGGGCCGACTTCGCCGTCGACACCGCCTACTTCGCGGCGCGATCGCTCGACGACTCCTTGTTCGTCACCCACGCCTACCCGTACGCGCAGGACCGCAGCACGTTTCTCATCGAGGCCGACGAGCAGACCTGGGCCTCGGCGGGCCTGGCACACAACGAAGACGGGCTGGCACCCGGAGAGACCGACGAAGCCAGCGTGCGGTTGCTCGAGCAGGCCTTCGCCGTAGACCTCCGCGGCCGGAAACTGCTGACCAACCGGACGCGGTGGGCACGGTTCCCCACTGTCAGCCTGGACCGATGGTCGTACCGCAATGTCGTCGTGCTCGGCGACGCCGCACACACCGCCCACTACACCATCGGCTCCGGGACCAAACTCGCCCTCGAAGACGCGATCGCCCTGTCCGCCGCCCTCGCCGAGACCCCTGATGTAACCGACGCATTCACACGATACGAGGCCGCCCGACGACCGGGAGTGGACAGGTTCAAACACCTCGCGGCTCGCAGCCAGGGTTGGTGGTCAAGCTACCGTTCCCGCCACGTGCAGGCACCCGAACTGGTCGCGCTGTCCTACATGACCCGCGCCGGCAACCTCACGGTCGCTGACTACGCCGTCGATCATCCCGACGTCGTCCGGTCCGCCCTGCTTCACCTCGGTGATGCACCGGTGTCCGAGCCCGATTCGCTCGACGACTGGATCTTGTCCCGCCCCCTTGCGCATGCTTCCCTCGCCCGCCCGGGCCGGGAACTCGCGTCCGCAGACATTCCCGTCGGCGTGGGCGTGCGTCACCTCACCTGGGGCGGCGACGAAGTATGGGGCGAACAAGCGGACGAGCTGGTGGGCCGCCTCCAAGCCGATCCCGCCACGGCGGTCGTGGTGCTGGAAGGACCAGACGATGCAGTGGCCGTCGGCGCTCGAATCGATCTGGCGGAACGGTTCGGATGGCACACCGCATGCGCAGTCCTGGTCGCACTCCCAGTCACTGCCCGCCCCTCGGGCGCAGCAGCAGTGGCCTCGAACCGCTGCCATGCGATTGTCCTCCGATGAGTAAGAATGCAGCTCGCCCCGAGCCGGCAACCGGTGCGCGTCGATACACTTCAGACGTGTCGTCGAAGCAGAGAACCACCAGAGCACAAAGCACAAGACGCCGCGAGTTGCTCGTCGGTGAGTTGCTCGATCGAGCGACCGAATTGTTTGCCGTCAAAGGCTACGAGGCGACGAGCCTGCAGGATATCGCCGATGCCATGGGAATCTCACGGCCGGCACTGTACCACTACCTGCGCAGCAAGGAAGACCTACTCGAAATGCTGGTCGAACAAGTCTCGCGCAGCATGGCGGAAGTCCTCGAAGAACTCCGAACCCGACCGGATCTCACTCCCCTTGCAAAAGTCCGAACGCTGACCGAGTTACTGGTTCGCCAACGCGCTGAGCATCCCAGTCAGTTCCGTATCCTGGACCGTTCGGAAACGGTATTACCAGAACCTGCTGGCACCGAACATCTCGAAGCGAAGCGTCGTATCGTTCGCGAATTGGTCAACATCATCGATGAAGGAGTGAACACAGGCCAGTTTCGGTCGATTGATTCACGTACGGCGGCGTTGAGTCTGCTCGGGATGTGCAACTGGGTTGCATGGTGGTTCCGACCGCAGGATCAGCCCAACATCGAGTCGATAGTGGCGACGATTACCCAATTCGCCGAAGACATGCTGGGCGGACCGAGGCAGGACACCGCCGCCGGGCCGAAAGGACTGATCCACGAGATTCGCGGCCTGCTGGAGAGACTCGAGCCGCAAGTCCTACCGAAGCCCGCGTCGGACTCACGCCGTTCTGAGCCGACTCGATAGACCGCATCGGGCGCGGACACCTGCGGCCGACGGGCGTCCCCTTGCCCCCGACACCTGGGTTGCAGGACTAGCCGGTCGGCGAGATTCGTAAGACTTGGCCCTGCCCACCACGTGACAACGGACGCAAACCACCATTTTCAGGTACCTATTCCGGTAGCGATCTGAAATGGACAACGACGAAGCCTCTCACTCCCGGCCATTCGCGCATCGGATATCCAGGCTCGGCCACGTACAGCTCCTCCGTTCCCGGCTCCAGGACAACTCGGGTCTCCGTCGGATCCAGGCCAACGAGCTCGTGAGCCTGGACAATCTCCACCGATGCCTCCACCGAATTTCGTCGTGAAACCACGACCAGCGCCTTCGATTTGTCCTGGCAATGGGCCGTCGGCCCCCATTCGCCGGGAAAGGCAACCGTTCCCCAGCCGGGTGCGGTCCGACATTCATGCCGGATCCGGCCAATCCGGCGCCTTCTCTGCGCGCGAATTTCGACGGGAACGCAAGGTCCCGAAAATTCAACCGAGGTCTGCCCGAGTGGAGTGACACTGACGTCGTAACCCGGCAGCGTCGGAAGGTGGGTCTCGTCTGTCAGCGTCGTAATAGCAATTTGCCAAGCACTTGACTCGGCGATCTTCCGATCGCATCCAAAGCTCGTGGGCTGGTGACCTGCTGGTGTCGAGACTGCGTTCAACTCACTAATTCCTGAGGTCATGCACCCTCCTCAATTCTTAGGTTGCCACGCTCGCGGCGAGCTGCATGGCCGGTGGAAGTCACCTCCGCGCGAACGGTGCGAGACTTGCACGCGGAGTTACGGTTCCGAGAACCATGTGGGGTTCTTCGAGAGCGCGATCACGATCGTCGCTCCTTCGCGATAGTGTTAGTGCATGGGCACACGGAACGGTGGCGGGGTACGGATGAAAATTGGCCAGCCCACCGAGCGGGTACGCCGGGCGGTCTTCGACAGCGCCCGCGAGATCATCGACACCAAAGGGTTTTCCGCCTTCACGATCGACGAACTCGTCGCGCGGTCCGGGGTGAGCAAGACGACGATTTACCGCTGGTGGAACAACAGGGCTGATGTGACGATGGATCTGCTGCTCGACGCCGCAGGACCGAACGAGCCGATCATTCATCCGGGTTCCGCCCTCGATAATTTGCGCTCGCACATCCGGATCGCGGGCGAATTCATCGGAGGTCCGTCCGGGCACCTGTTGGCCGGCATCGTCGCCGACGCTCAACACGACAGTGCGCTGTCCGAGGCCTTCCGGCAGCGTTATCTCGCCCGCCGCCGCAAGATGACCATCGAGCTACTGACAATGGCGATCGACGAGGGAAGCTTACGACCTGACCTCGACCCGGAACTTGTGGTCGACGTGCTCATCGGGCCGCTCTATTATCGGCTGCTGCTCCAGCACCTGCCCCCAGGGCCGGAAGCTGCGCAGGCGGTGTTGGAGATGGTCCTGACCGGCCTCGCGGCTGGGTAGTCAGCACTCGACGCCAATCGCGGAGCACGTCGGCTCCATCTTCCGAGCGAAGTAGCGCCTTGCGTAGCTGCAACATCTGCGTGGGACAGTTCATTGTGGTTGCGCCGGTCACCAGTCCGTCTTTCATGCTCACGAATAGGTGCTTGTCGCGGCCAAGTTCCTCGTGCACCACCTCCTCCCCCACCATTCCCACGTGCTGGATACGCATGTCGTATTGATCCGACCAGATGTAGGGGACCGCTGAATACGCCTTGAGACGCGCCGCCGCGCCAACCGTGAGGTTCCACGCGACAGCGGAGGCCTGTTCTCGGGCACTGGTCCAGTGCTGCATCCGCATCCGGCGGGCGTACCTGCCGTTGAACCAGCTCGCGATGTCACCCACCGCCCACACCAGCGGGCTTCGCGTTCGCAGAAACTGGTCGCATACGATGCCGTCCTCCAGATCGAGTCCGGAACCGGTCAGCCAGTCGGTGTTGGGATAGGTACCGACCCCGACGACGACCAGATCGGCGGGGACGAAGGTACCGTCCGCGAGGTTCACACCGTTGACTCTCCCGTCCAGCGACGATGCCGACATGATCTGAACGTTGTTGAGAATCTTCACCCCATGTCGTTCATGGAGCTGCGCGACTTCCGTGGCGGCGGCGGTCGGTAGTACACGGTCGAGAATAGCGGGGGCTGCGTCCAGAATCGTCACCTCGAGTCCCAGAGTCTTCGCTGTCGCGGCCACCTCGGTACCGATGAATCCACCTCCGACTACCAAAAGCCGCCGTCCTGGTGCCAGTTCCGTACGCAGTACGCGGGAGTCGGTCAGCGTGCGCAGGTAGTGGACACCCCGTAAGCCGTCAAGGCACGATATGGTCCGACTCTTGCAGCCCGTCGCAATGACGAGGTGTTCGAACCTTACAGTGCTGCCAGTGTCCAAGTGGACTTCGCGGGCGGTGACATCGAGTGCGGTTGCGCTCGTGGAGGTATGCAATGAGATCTCGGCGTCGCGCAGCGTTCGGGAGGTGTCGAGAATGACGGCGTCATCAGATTCGCTTGCAGTCAGGTAACCCTTCGACAACGCCGGTTTGTCGTGCGGTGCATCGGCTCCGGCCTCGAGCACCGCAATAGGTCCGGTCCACCCGCGTTCGCGTGCACCGCGGGCAACACGAATTCCGGCAACGGACGCGCCGACGACGACGAGCTGGCCGTCAGTCACGGTCGTCTACCACCGTCAGTGCGCGCACAGGGCAGTCTGCGGCCGCCTCGATGAGGGCGGCACGGTCACTGTCCGTCACTGCTCGTACTAATTCGACGATATTGGTTTCCGGGTTCAGGTCGAGGACGTCAGGCGCGGCGAATACGCAGTTTCCGTATCCGTTGCACCCGTCCCGGTCGATTCGAAGCTCCATGTCGTTTGTCCTACCTAACATGATCGATTTGATTATTCGAAGGCGAGCGGTAAGTAGTTCGGCCCGAAGTGAATACCACCCGCGAGAGATCCGAATTCCGCGTTGCCGGCCAGTGTGAATGGCGGCAGGTCACTGAGCGTCTGCAAGAGGATGAGCAGTTCGGAACGCGCCAGCGCTGATCCGAGGCATTGGTGCACGCCCCATCCGAATGCCAGGTGGCCAACTCGTCCCCGGTCGGGGTCGAATCGTTGGGGATCCGCGAACTGTCGAGCATCCCGGTTGGCGGCTCCGTAGGCGAGGAGCACGTGTTCTCCCCGCGGAATTGACACACCAGCCAGTTCGATCTCCGTCGTGGTGGTCCGGCCGAACATCTGCGCCGGGGCCCGGTGCCGCAAGATTTCCTCCACGAACGCCGCCGCTTGGGATACGTCCGACCGGAGTGTCTGCTGCAAGCCGGGGTCTGTTGCGAGTGTGTATATAAGATTGCTGGACGCGTTGGCTGTGGTCTCGTGACCTGCGATGGCGAGGGTGAGCAAGATGCGAGCGATCTCGTCGTCCGCCAAATTCCGATCGTCGACCTCGGCGCCGAGCAGCCAGGTCAGATAGTCGTCGGGCCTGTCGACGCGATGCCGGGCGATTTCCTCGTCCATCAGCGCCCGCAGGTCCCGACGTGCCTCGTCGAGAGAGACGTCGGAGATGACCTTCCATTGTTGCTCGGTCAACACGTGCAGCCTGTCGACGGTCTCTGCGGAGAACCCCACTACCTGGGTCAACACACGCAGTGGGAGTGGTAGCGCAACCTCGGCAACGAAGTCACCGCCGCCGGCGGCGACCATCCGACCGAGTAGGTCCGCGATGAGCTCACGCAGGTACGGTTGCATTTCTCGCACCTTTTGCGGGGTGATCGCCCGCGTCATCACTTGGCGATACATGGCGTGGAGAGGTCCATCGAAGTCGATCGGTATCGATCGACCCTCCCCCACTGTCGGTACCCTGATTCCGGCGGCAGAGGAGAAGGTCTCGGGGTCTCGCAACGCGGTCCGCACTTCGTCGAAGCCTGTTATGACCCAGTAACCGCCGTGCGCGTTCGTGTGGCTGACCGGACATCCGGAACTCATCTCGGCGTACCGGTCCCAGATCGCGGGCTCGGTCAGTTCCGGTGAGTGATGGTCGAAGTCGGCGCCGGCGGTCTGATCGCGAACGGGGGCCCGGTCATCGTCGGAGATTCCCGTATTGCCTGTCGATCCGCGGAAGTCGGGTGACGCCATCTGTGTGTTCCTCACCTAGTGCGTTCGAACTATGTGATCCACAGCATAGGGACTACAGTACGTATCGTACAGTTTGTTCCTCATGGCAGAACGGCGCAGTTCAGGCAGGTGACCGAGAGTGGATCCGCTACGCGCTGCCAGGCAGCTCATCCGGCTCGCCGGCGCGGGACAGCGGCTCGAGCACCCCCGTCGCCTCGTTGACGCGATGGGTCCGCGCGATGGCGCAGAGTTCGATCCCGATGCGCTCCGCGTTTCGGCGACCGAGTCGCGCCGTCGGAGCGGCGACCGACAATGCGGCGACCGGAACCTCGCGGACATTACGCAGGACGACGCCGACTGCGGTGAGGCCGACTTCGGACTCCCCGACGTTCAGTGCGAACCCGCGGCGACGAATTGTCCCGAGCGACTGCATCATTGCGTCCCATTTGTCCTGTGGCAGATCATGTTCAGAGTCGAGGCTTGCACCGCCCGATTCATCTTTGACGTGGTAGAGGCGGGACAACTGTTCGTCCGACAGCTCCGCGAGAAGGGCCTTGCCACCGGAGGTGGTGCGGGCCGGCATTGTCGTGCCCCGACGATCCCCGACTCGCAGGTATTGGTCGCACTCGACGCTGGCAATGAACCTGACCCACCGACCGTTGCGAACTACGAGATGAACGGTCTCCTTGAAACGGTCCCGCAGGCTCGTCATGAGCGGCCGCAACAGCATATTGAGCTCACCCGTGCCCTGATGGCCGACAGCGGACATCACGAGCGAAGGGCCCGGGCGATACTCCCGGGCGTCGTCCTGAACTGCGAAGTCTCGATAGACGAGCATTGCGAGCAGCCGGTGGGCCGTCGAGCGGCCGATTCCGAGCAGTTCGGCCGCTTCACTGACGGTCAGGCGGCCCTGGTCCCGCAGAATGTGGAGCAGGAGCAGGGCGTTGTCGACAGAACTCAGTGGATATGGTGGAGGATTCTTCATATCAGAACTATAGGTCGATATGATTCAAGTCACGCTATGTTCATCTGCGTTCCCAGATCACAGAACGTGGAGGCCCACCACGAAACTCTCACACCACATCTTCCGTTAGCGTTCCTTCCTGGAACGACTGCAGCACAGCCTCTTTCACCCGACGGCCGAGCCGGACGCCAAGCTCCCCAGCTTTCCGCTCAGTGTGGCCCGCGGCCTTCCCGGCCACGGCAACGTGCCTCCACAGCCGCCGTCCAGTCCCAGAAGCTACGGCTCACCGGACCTAGAACTTTCCGACCGCCGAGTCTGCTGAGGTCCCCTCCCCCGACGGGAACACCCCAGTCACGCAGCAGATCCAACCGGTTACTGCCCACAAGGGATACGCGACCCTCACAGGCCGCCGAGACCGACTCTGGTTCCGCCAGCGCCACCTCACACGTCGAAGGCGGATCACATCCGGGTCCGTACTTCTCAAGGAGTGAATTCATACATGACGACAAGTATCGACGCGGTAATCCCGGACCGGTTCGCGAAGTACCTCGACCGCGACTTCAAAATGCTGATCGGAGGCGCCCTGGTCGGGGCGACCTCAGGGCGCACGTTCGCCACGACCTCGCCCGTCACCGAGACGGTGATCGCCCATGTACCGGACGGGGGTGAGGATGACGTTGCCGCCGCGGTGGTGGCAGCGGACCAGGCGCGCAAGGGGTGGGCGGCGACCACCGCAACGGATCGAGCTGCGGTTGTGCGCCGAATCGCCGACGTGATCGAAGCGCACACAGAGGAACTCGCCGCGCTCGATACCCTGGACGCAGGTTCCCCCATCAGCAATGCTCGTGCCGATGTCGCCATGGCCGTCGAGCACTTGCGGATGTTCGCCAATCTCGCACTCGAGATCAAGGGAACCACCATTCCGGCGAGCAGCAACATCCACATGACCGTGCGCGAACCGATCGGAATCACTGCCCGCATCGTTCCGTTCAACCATCCCCTGATGTTCGCCTGCAAGTTCGCGGCCCCGCTGGTTGCCGGCAATTGTGTGCTGGTCAAGCCGCCGGAGGTGGCGCCACTGTCGGCCCTTCGGTTGGGCGAACTCCTCGCTCCCGTCGTCCCCGCCGGCGTGTTGTCCTTCCTCGTCGGTGACGGACCCGCGGTGCCGCGGGCGATTGTTCGGCACCCGAAGGTTCGGCGGATCGGATTCATTGGCAGCGAGGCCACCGGCAGGGCGATTCAACGCGACGCCGCGGAGACCGGCGTCAAGGACGTCACCCTCGAGCTCGGTGGCAAGAACGCGATGGTCGTCTTTCCCGACGCCGACCTCGACAAAGCTGCAGCAGGTGCCGTATTCGGGATGAACTTCACCTGGTCCGGACAGTCATGTGGGTCCAACTCGCGGCTCCTGGTCCACGAGAGTATCGCTGATCAGCTCACCGCGAAGGTGGTCTCCGAAGTCGAGGCTCGGACGATAGGAAGCCCCTTCGACGACAACTGCGAACAGGGAACGATGGTCTCCCAGCGCCAGTACGATCGGGCGCTCGAGTACATCGAGATCGCCAAGGCCGAGGGCGCGACCGTACTTACCGGTGGCGGCCGACCGGATGGTTTCGATCACGGATTCTACGTTCGCCCCACCGTTCTCGGTGGCGTGCAGCCGGAATCGAGGATCGCCCAGGAGGAGGTGTTCGGTCCGGTCCTGTCGATCATCACCTTCAGCGACGAGGACGAGGCCATCGCGATCGCCAACAGCGTCGAGTACGGGCTCACCGCGAGCGTCTGGACCCAGAACATTACCCGCGCGCACCGGGTGATCGGCCAACTCGAGGCCGGCTACACATGGATAAACGGATCCTCACGCCACTTCCCGAACGTGCCCTTCGGGGGGTACAAGGCATCCGGAGTCGGGCGCGAGGAGAGCATCGAAGAACTCCTCAGTTACACCGAGCTCAAGGCCATCAACATCATGCTTTGAGTACTCCGAAACCCCTCTCGCCCAACCACTACGAAGGACACACCTCATGGCTTACGTCATCGGCATCGACACCGGCGGCACGTTCACCGACGCGTTCGTCGCCGACCAGAACAATCGTCTGGCCGCCGCGAAAACCCCCTCCACACCCCCGGACTTCTCACTCGGGTTCCTCAATGCCGTCGACGACTTGGCGTTGGAACTGGACCTGACGACCGCGCAGTTGCTCGCCGACACCGACTACATCGTGCACGGCACCACCTCGACCCTCAACGCACTCGTCACCGGCGACGTCGCGAAGGTCGGGTTCTTGACCACGAAGGGGCACGCCGACTCGATCTCGATCATGAACTTGGAGGGCCGCTACGCGGGTCTGGGCACCGATCAGGTGCAGCAGATGGCCCGCACAGCCAAGCCCGCCGGTCTGGTACCCCGCGAGTTGGTGTTCGAGGTCGACGAACGCATCGACTACAAGGGTGCCGTGATCGTGCCCCTGGACGAGCAAGGGGTGCGTGAGTCGGTCCGCGAGATGCTGTCGGTCGGGGTCGAATCGATTGCGGTGTCGCTGCTGTGGTCGTTCCGCAACCCCCAGCACGAATTGCGCATTCGCGAGATCATCAAGGAAGAAAGCGCCGACATGTACGTCGCGCTGTCCAGTGAGGTCAGTCCCCGCATCCGCGAGTATCCGCGCAATGTCACAACCATCATGAACACCCAGGTCGGTCCCCGGCTCGCGGCCTACCTGCGGCCCCTCGAGGAGGAGCTGAAGAACCGCGGCTTCACCGGCACCCTGCTGGTGATGCAGGGATCCGGTGGCTGCGTCTCGTCCCAGGACGCCCCCAAGCACGCCGTCACCACCATCGGTTCGGTACTGACCGGCGGTGTAGTCGGTTGCATCAACCTGGCCAACGCACTTGGGCACCGGAATGTGATCTCGACCGACATGGGCGGCACCACCTTCCTCGTGGGCCTGGTCTCTGACGGTAAACCGGTGACCACCACCTCGACCGTGCTCAACCAGTACACCATCAGTACACCCATGGTCGACGTCCACACGATCGGCTCCGGTGGCGGAGCCATCGCATGGGTCGACGCGGGCGGCAACCTGCGGGTGGGACCTCGCAGCGCCGGGGCCCGTCCCGGCCCCGCCTGTTACGGCGAGGGCGGCACCGAGCCCACCGTGACCGACGCCGATGTCGTACTGGGGATCGTCAACCCGGCCAACTTTCTGGGTGGCAAGAAGTCCCTGTCCAAGGCACTCGCCGTCGAAGCGATCCGCAGCCATATCGCCGAGCCGCTCGGTCTGTCGGTCACCGATGCCGCGCAGGCGATCTACGCCATCCAGAATGCTCAGACCGCCGACCTGGTGCGCAAGGTCGTCGTCAACTCCGGGCAGGACCCTCGCGACTTCATCCTCTATTCGTTCGGTGGCGCCGGCCCGGTCCACGCCGCCAGCTACTCCGCGGACCTGGGTGTCGAGGCGGTCGTCGTGCCCATCGGCTCGACCGCTGCGGTGTTCTCCGCGTATGGCCTGGCGTCGTCGGACATTGTGCTCACCGCGGAACGGTCACAGCCACATAACTTCCCGCCCGAACCGGACGTGGTGAACACCACGTTCGAGGTCCTCGAGGATGAACTTCGTCAGCGGCTCATCGAGCAGGGGCTCGAGTTCGACACCATCGCGTTCGAGCGGGAAGCGGACATCAGGTACACGATGCAGATGACCGAGGTATCCACACCGGTGGCCACCGGCAAACTGGATGTCCACGATATCGACGCCATCGGAAAGGAATTCGAGCGACTCTACGAAAACATCTACGGCAAGGGATCGGGCTTCAGTGAAGCCGGCCTGCAGATCATCACCTACCGTGTCCGCGCGATCGGCCAACTCCACATTCGTCCGGTACTGCCCGAACACCAACTCGTCGACGAACCGGCCCAGCCGAGCGGGACTCGGGAAGTGTTCCTCGACGTAGTGCACGGAGTCGAACCCACCACGATCTACGACTACACCCAGTTGGGTTCCGGTCACCGAATCGAAGGACCCGCCGTCGTCGAGGCACCCACGACGACCGTCGCGCTCCCCCGCGGCACCACCACGACGGTCGACCGTCTCGGCAACCTCGTCATCCGCTACGACTCCGCACGCAAGGAGAACTGATCATGCCCACAGTACCGATCTCGGGTTCCGAGCGCTTCGCCTCCCAGCCTCCACCGATCGCCCCCGGACAGAGCCGAATCGGCAAGGTCGGGCTGCATATCGTCGGCGAGGACGCCATCGACGGGCTCGATCCGTTGACCTATGAAGTCGTCCGACACCGCCTCGCCGCGATCACCGAGGAGATGGGTGATGCGATCAAACGGATGAGTGGTTCGGTTGTCGTGACCGACTGCAACGACTTCGGCGCCGCGATCATGGACGAGGCCGGCGACACCGTCCAGGTCGGGCTCTACAACATGCAACTCGCCGCGTCCCTCGACATGGCCGCGAAGTGGACTCTGGCCAATCGCAGCACAACTCCCGGGATCGAACCCGGCGACATGTTCCTGTGTAATGACCCCTGGGTCGGTGGCGGCCTGCACCAGAACGACGTCACGATCCTCGCCCCGCTGTTCCATGACGGCGAGTTGTTCGCCTGGACCGGGGCGGTCGCCCACCAGGTCGACCTCGGCGGTGTCTCCCCCGGAAGCTGGTCCGTCGACGGGATGGACGTGTTCTGGGAATCGATCCCCGTGCCACCGGTCAAGCTGGTGGAAGGCGGCGAACTCCGTCCGGACATCGAGGACCTGTACCTGAGGCGGTCACGGGTACCCAAGCTCGTCGCCCTTGACCTCCGCGCCAAGATCGGCGCCAACAATGTCGCGCACGACCGGCTGACCGCCCTGATCACCAAGTACGGTCCCACCACCGTCAAGGCCGTGATGAAGCGGATGATGAACGATGCCGAAGCACGGGTGCGGGCAAAGCTCGCTGATCTGCCCGATGGCACCTGGGGCGCGGTCGCGCACCAGGACGGCGGCCGCGCCGGCGACCGCGACATTCACAAGATCGTGCTGAACATGACCAAGACGGCCGACAAACTGATCTTCGACTTCACCGGCACCGACCCACAGGTCGACGGCATCATCAACTGCACCCTCGCCGGCCTCCGCGGCGGCATCATGCCGATTCTGCTGACCATGCTCTGCCCCGACATCCCTTGGGCCCCTGGCGGTATCTACCGCGCCGTGGAAGTCATCAGCGAACCCGGCACGATCAACAACTGCACCTTCCCCGCCGGCGTCGGCAAGGCCTCGGTCGGTTCGGCTTGGGCCACCCAAAACGCCGTTTCGGAGACGGTGGCGTCGATGCTCGCCACCCACCCGGTGCACTCCAAGCAGTTGATGAGCGTGTGCTGCGGGTCATGGGACCTGACCATCCTCGCCGGTGTCGACCAGCGCGGCAGCGGATTCGTCACCATGCTCTGCGACGCGATGGCCGGTGGCCTCGGAGCAAAGGTCGACGGTGACGGAGTCGACACCGGGGGCGAAAATTGCATCCCGATGGGCAGGGTCGCCGATGTCGAAATCAACGAATTCAGTTTCCCGATCCTGTACCTGTGGAGGCGCGAGGAAGCTGACTCCGGTGGAGCCGGTCGGTACCGAGGCGGTGTAGGCGCATCGAGCTGCTTCGTGCCGCACGACTCCCCCGTCGGCGACGTGCACCTGGTCATCTCCGCACCGGGCAAGGCCGTTCCCCAGGCCCCCGGCCTCTCCGGCGGCTACCCGGCAGCCACACAGTACGACGTTCTGGTGCGCAACTCCTCTGTCCGGGATCAGTTGGCGTCCGGAGTTCTTCCGACATCCCTCGAAGACATGGGTGGCGAGCTGCAAACAGTTCCCCCGCATCTGGAGACCGAACTGGGTACGGCCGACGTCTACTACACGCACTGGCAGGGTGGCGGCGGCATGGGTGATCCTTTCCTGCGCCAGCCGGAGTTGGTCGCCGCCGATGTCCGCAATCGCAAGGTGTCCCACCGGGCCGCCATCGAAATCTACGGTGTCGTCCTCGATGCGCACGGTGAGGTCGACCCCGCGGAAACCACTCGCCATCGCAGTGCGGCCCGCGCGGCCCGCGCTGGATTGCCCATCGCGGCATCGAAGTAGGAGCACCATGATGAAGATCGACGACAACCTCGAGACCACCGACGACGGCCGGGTGGTGTGCTCGCATTGCGGCGCCGAGTTGGGCAAGTCCGTGCATGAACCGCTATCCGCTGCCCTTCGCCACGAGTCGGCGTCGACAAACGCCGGTCCGGGAATCAAGGCGGACCCCGCACTGTTCACCGACCGGCCGATTGTGCTGCGGCAGCAGTTCTGTCCAGGGTGCCTGGTATTGCTGTCCACCGAAGTGACGCCGGGAGATGAACCCGAGTACCGGAAGTGGACTTTCGCATGACCTACTCCGGACTCGACAGCAAGGTCGTCGTCGTCACCGGCGCCGCGCAAGGTATCGGCCTGGGCTACGCACAGCGGCTGGCAAAGGAAGGGGCAACCGTCGCACTCGTCGACCGCTCCGAGCGCATTCACGACGCGGCTGAGGGAATCGGCTCCGCCCACGTCGTCGACGTCTCGGATCCGGACAGCTGCGCGGCGCTGGCCGCGGCCCTCGACAGTCGTTACGGGCGGATCGACGGACTTCTCAACAATGCGGCCATCTTCTCCACCCTCGAGATGAAGCCGTTCTGGGAGATCACCGTGGAGGAATGGGACCTGCTGATGGCGGTGAATCTTCGGGGACCGTGGTTGGTCACCTCGTCGATGCTGCCTTTGCTCCGCAAATCGGCGGCCGCGAGCGTGGTAAACGTGGGCGCCGACGCGGTGAACATGGGTCGGCCCGGCTATCTCCACTATGTAGCCAGTAAGGGTGGGGTCACGGGCATGACGTTCTCGATGTCCCATGAACTCGGGGAGTTCGGGATCCGGGTGAACACCCTCTCGCACGGCCCGATCTACACCGAAGTGGCCCGGGAAACGGTCAGCCCCGCCCAGAAGGAAGCGATGATCGCCCGCCAGGCGCTCCACCGCACCGGGGGCCCCGACGACCTGACCTCCCTTGCTGCCTTCTTGCTCTCCGACGACAGCAGCTATCTCACCGGACAAACAATCTCGGTCAACGGTGGACTGATCCACAGATAAGGAACCACTAGTGTCACAAGATATTCGGGAGCTCGTCTCCCTGTCGAGCCGCATCCTGGCCGACGACGGTCAGGGCGACTTCATCTGGGGTCACAGCTCGGCACGCGACCCGGAGGGGCGGGGCATCTGGATCAAACCCAGCGGCCTCGGCCTCGAGGAAATCACGCCTGAAACCGTGCAGTTGGTTGGCCATGACGGGACGCTCCTCGAGGGCTCCGGCGCGGTGCAGTTCGAATACCCCATTCACACCGAAATCATGGCGGCCCGCCCGGAGGTCGGCGGGGTGGTACACACTCACGCGCCGAACGCCGTCGCGCTCGCCGCTGCCGGCGTCGACCTCCTCCCGGTCAGCCACGCGGCGAACTATTTTGTCCCACCACAGGTCCCCCGGTATACCGACACCGCAGACCTCATCATGACCCAAGAACTCGGTATCGATGTCGCGAAATGCCTGGACTCTGCGCAAGCGCTGTTCCTCGTCAACCACGGCATCGTCACCGTCGGACCCGACCTTCAGACTGCCACCATGGCGGCGCTCCTGCTCGAGCAGGCCGCAGCGCAACAACTGCGCACACTGAGTTTCGGGGGGACGCCCTCCTACTCCGACGAAGCTGAATCCTTGTCCAAGCGCGACCACATTTACAACGAGATCGCCCTCGCCAAGGCTTGGGACTACCTCGTACGGAAAGTCACCACTCGATGAGCCCGCTCACGGGCGTCAGCTGCGGCTGATATCCCAGCAAGTTGGCTGGATGGCCCTCGCGTAGGGCCATCCAGCCAACTATTGCCGCCGGCGCAACCCCGGGTTTCGGCGAGACCTGCCACATTGCATGCACCGCGAGTAGCCGCGTCGAGGCGCGTGGTCGCGAACCGGCCACGACGTGTCCTCGCGGCCGGTCGACGATCCCGGTCGATGTCGGGCGGTAATTGCGCCCGAAGTCCACTCGGCCCTAGCATCTCAAAAGGCGACTGGGCCCGGCAGCTGGTGCCGGGCCCAGTCGCTGTAGGCCGATAACGTATAGCTCTAACTGATCGAATCGAGCGCCTGGCTGCCGGCGAGTTCGCCGCCGTCGGCGATGAACTCGCTTCCGGTGGAGAAACTCGAGGCATCACTGGCGAGGTACACGATCAGGCTCGCAATCTCGTCAACTTCCCCGAAACGCTTCATCGGGTTGAGTTGCTCCGAGTTGAGTCCGTCAGTCATCGCAGTTCGCACCGAACCTGGATGCACGGAGTTCACCCGGATCTGCTTCGGCGCGAGTTCGAGGGCCAGCGACTTCGTCAGTCCGCGCACGCCGAACTTCGACGCCGCATAGCCGTGCAGGCCGGCGAAACCTTTGAAACCGGCCGTCGACGACACATTGACGATCGATGCAGGAGCGGAAGCCTCCAGATACGGTAGCGCCGCTTTGACCCCGAGAAACTGACCAGTCAAGTTGATCCCGATGATCCGGTTCCAATCCTCTGCCGAGGTGTCGTCGACCGAACCCATGGTCAATATCCCTGCATTGTTGATCAGAGTAGTGAGCTTGCCGAACGTTTCGACTGCCACCCTGACGATTTCAGCCCAGTCGTCGGTACTGGTCACGTCCAGATGCACGAACTCTGCCCGGTTTCCAAGTTCCTGCGCGAGATCCTTGCCTTCGTTGTCGAGAACGTCACCGATGATGACGCTGCCGCCTTCGCGGACGATGGCGCGGGCGTATGCCGCCCCCATTCCCCGCGCGCCGCCGGAGACGATCGCGACCTTGCCGGTCAGTTGAGTCATGAATTGCCTTCCGAAGGGCTAGGCCAGTGCTGGTTTCACTGGCGTGGAATAGATGCGTTAGGGCGATCTGTCACATCGACACCACCGCTATCGTGGGAAACCGCAGACCCAGCCACTTGGCCATGGATTCGCCGGCCAGGGTGGCACCTGAGGTCCGCCCCTCGACCAGTGCGGCTCCGAAGTGCTTTCCGGCGACCCGGACGTGGGCCTTGTCGTCACTGCCGAAAGCCTCGATCATTGCCCTGGCGTCGGCCGGGAAGCATGCCTGATCGCCGGTCAGCTCGACAAGCAGCACGGGGACGCGCACTCCGCCCGCACAACGGATCAAGTTCGCTCGACTCGATAGTGCCGACCAGGTCGACAGCCATGCCTCGGGCGTAGTGACCCGGCCGAATCCGACGATTCCGTAGTTGGTGAGGTCTGGTCGAGATCCGAACAGCGACCCGTAGGGCCGCTCGTTGCGGTCGATCGACAGATCGACCGAACGCAGATCCGCATCGGTACGGTGAACCACGATGACCCCCGAGGCGAGGGCCTCCCGCCGATCGACGGCATCGTGTGTGGACGAATAGCGTGACCGCGCACGGGCCGATTCGGCGACTCGTTCACGCGCTCGCTCATCTATTTGTTGAATGCGGTCGCGCTGTGCTCGGCGATACTCGTGCACGAACTCCGCCGTGTAATGGGACGAGTTCGGGGGCGCCTGGAAACCGTTCGCGGGATTGTAGGGATCGAGCATGGGGTCGACAGACAACGGATCGTCTTCGTCCGTGACGGACGGGTCGATGACCCGTTCCAGTAGTTTTCCCTGTCCAACGTGTGGCGCCATCAATAGCAGCCCGTCGGGAACCGGCATCGTCGCGTCCTGCAGCGGGACCGGCTTCCCTCCTGGGGTGGTGTGGTCGCGCAACCCAGGTTCGAGCGATGCTTGTTCGATGTAGTAGGTGGCCAATGCCGCACCGCCCGAATGCCCGACGGATACGACATGATCAAAACCGTACTCGCGCAGAAAGAGATGGCCTGCTGCCATGTCGAGAAGTGCTTGCTCGTGGAGCAATGTCATGTCGTTGAGACCCGTGCGAGTGTTCTGGGTCCATACGGCGTAGCCGTGGCGCAGCAGTTCGGGCACGAGCACGTGATGGGAGAAATCCTGCCGCGGGTGCATCAGCACCGCCACCGTCGTCGCGCCGGGAACTGTACGGAGTAGGCCGGCAACGGTGGCACCGTCGTGGGTGGTCAGTTCGTGTGCGCTGACCACCGTGCTGTGCGGGACGTCATTCGCGGTGATGTACCGCCCGGCGCCCAGGTTCGCGCCTGGGCGGCTCATCTCCGCGTCACCCGTAGCGCGTCCTTGTCCTGCTGGACGATGATCGAATCCTCGAGACCCGCAATCGCGCTGTACCACACCGCGTGCCGACAGCCAGTGGCACGACGGTCGATAATCAGCTCGTCGTCGGCGGTGATCCGAAAGTATGGTCCCACCTTGTCGATCGTCACCTGGGAGTCGCGCGCCGCGACGTCCACAACGCCCTCGTTCTCGGGCACTTCGAGCACGTAGATCCGTGCGGTCATGACTGCACCAACTTGCTGTCGGCGACGCTCTCGTTCAGCTGGGCAAGCTCCCATGCGGCGGCGCGTTGGACAATCAGTTCGGCCTTACGCGTGAGCAGTTTGTCCATCGACGGCGCTTCTCCCTGCGCCACTTCACACAGGGCGTCGATGGTCAGGGCTGCGTCCAGGTCCTCTTGTGGTGTGACCGGTCGCAGCGCACGAGTCAGTTCGATCATGTAGCCGTTCGGATCGTGTGTATAGATCGACTCGATCGTTTCGTGCATGACCTGCATCTCGACGGGCCAGTCGGACTCATCCAGCCGTCGGCGGTACTCGAGCAAATCTTCCTCGTCCTCCACGTGGATCGCGAGATGACGGGAGTTGAGGAAGAACTCGGGAACGTCCGGTGTGAACTGCGCCCACGCGTCGCCTGGTGCGCCGGCGTCGCGGTACGGCTCGAGCCCGAAGTAGTAGAAGAACGCGATCCGGTCGTCATTACCGATGTCGAAAAAGAAGTGGATGAAGTCGGGGTGCTTCTGCGGCCCCCACCCGGCGGCGCAGATCGAGTGCACGACAGGGAATTTCAGAACGTCACGATAGAACTTGACCGTCCCGGCCGGGTCGAATGTAGGAAAGGCCGTGTGATCGACTCCTTGGACGCGGTGCACACTCTTAGCGGTGGCCATCGCTCCTCCTTACTGTTTGGTCTTGATCCGGTATTAGCTCGCGGGCACTGGCGCGTCGATCCGCAACAGCGATCCGGCGTTCGGAATATCGACGGGGATGTCGAGGCTGCGCAGGATCTTGTAGGCGCCGGCGGTCGCCGCGGAGATGACGGGCACTCCCAGTTCTTTCTCGGCGGCGTCGACCAGATCGAGGGAGGGCATCTGCACGCAGGCGGAGATGACGACGACGTCGACGCCCTCGAGGTCGAGGCTGCGGGCAGCGTCCATCACCCGTTCGCCGGGAATGCATCCGACGTCACTGTTGTCGGCGACTTCGAGTGCACGCCAGTCCGCGACCGTGATTCCCTCGGCCTCGATGTACTCGACCACCTTCTCTGCCAGGGGCTTCATATAGGGCATGACGAGTGCGACTCGGCGGGCGCCCATGTCCTCGAGTGTGGAGACGAGGCAGCCGGCGCTCGAGAGCACCTTCGTGCTGGATCCGCCGGTTGCGAGTTGTTCGGCGACCGCCAGTTCGACGTTGCGATGCTCACCGGTTCCGGTGGCCATGATCGCGACGAGACAGGCGTAGAGCACCGCGTCGACACCGGCATCCCCGATTTCCAGGACGCACCGCTCGCGTTGGGCGTTCATGGCGCGGATTTCCTCGGGGGTTACTGCGTGCATCCGCATGCGGCTGGCGTGGAAGCTGAAGTCCACTCCTTCGACGCGGGACAGCAGGCGGGGCATCTCAGTTTCGACTGTCACGTTCGAACTCGGCACGATCAGGCCAATTCGCTTCACCATGGGCGGTGCACTCCGATCAATTTCGACGAATACGACAACTATCCGACGCTTCCGTCAATTTGTCAATGGTTGGGGATACTGCTACTGGTCGACTGCGGACTCCGCCGCCAGTTTCCGGGCGACATCCTCGCGGAGGTCCTTCTTGGAGACCTTGCCGATGTTGGTGAGCGGGAGGGAGGTCACGATCTCCACCCGCTCCGGAAGCTTGTACTTCGCCAGACCCTCGCCGAGCAGGAATGCCGCCAGCGCAGGAACATCGAGCGAATCGGCGTCCTCTTCCAGGATCAGGTAGGCGCAGACTTTCTCGCCTAGCACCCGATCGGGCATGGCGACGAGGGCGGCGTTGGCAACGTGGGGGTGGCGGAGGATCAACTCCTCGACTTCTTCCGCGTGAATCTTCTCGACGCCGCGGTTGATGACGTCCTTGATCCGCCCCTCGATCGAGTAGACGGTCGTGCCGTCGATGACGTGCGCACGCGCCAGATCGCCGGTGCGGTAGAACCCGTCCGACGTGAACGAGGCGGCGTTGTGATGCTCGGCCCGGTAATAGCCACGGATCGTGTAGGGGCCTCGGGCGCAGAACTCCCCGACCTCGCCGAGAGGTACGGGTCGGTCCGTTCCCGGCTCGACGATACGAATCTCGTCTGACTCGGAGATCGGCCGCCCCACGGTGTGGTGGCGTACGTCCTCGGAGGCGCCGGGAGGGGTGACCAGGAACATTCCCTCCGCCATTCCGAACTTCTGACGGATCGCGATCCCGAGGTCGTCGCGCAGCCGCTCGGCAAATTCAGGGGGGAACTTCTGGCCACCGACAACGAAGTCGGAAAGAGACGAGAAGTCGACTGCTTGACTGCGGGGATCCTCCAGGATCCGAATCGCAACGGCGGGGGGAACCAGCGGCATCGAGTCTGGCCGCTCGGCACCGATCAAGTCGAGGATGACCCCGGTGTCAGCGGAGGGCGCCAGAACCAACGTCGCACCACTCAACAGCGCCGGCTGTAACCCGAGCGCGATTCCCGCATTGTGCATGATGGGAAGCGGATAGAGCACCACGGCGCCGGGGCCCCAGTTCAGAAGTTCCGCCCAAGCCCGGGCGTTGTATGCGTATTCTTCGTGCAGTCGTGGAGCGACTTTCGGCAGACCGGTGGTACCACCGGAAAGCTGGAATACAGCAATCTGCTCGGGATCGACCTGATTGAAAGCCAGCTGCGAAACGGTGGCCCCGGCGCCGGCCGTGAGGATCTCCTCGAAACCGATAGCACCTGTGAATGGAGCACCCCGGCTGACGACGACTTCGGTGATCGCACCGTTCGCGAGCAACGATCGGGCCTGCTCCGGCAGTTGCCCGCGTCCGAAGTCCGACTGGACGTACAGGCCTCGGGCGCCGATGTGTTCAGCGAGCAAACGGATCTCGCGTTCACCGTGCTGGGGCAGTGTGCACACCGGCCGAAGGCCCGCCAGCAGGCTTCCCACGTATGCCACCACCGTCTCGGCGACGTTGCCCATCTGGAACATCACCGCATCGCCGGGTTCCAGCGTGGTTGCCGCCGACAGGCCACTGGCGAAGGCGCTCGCCTTGCCCAATAGCTCTCCGTACGACCAGCGAACGTCCGGGGTGACGAGGGCGATGCGCTCTCGATGCGTCTCGGCGGACTCGACCAGTTCGGCGGGAAGTGTGCGGCCACTCCACAACCCTTTGGCCCGGTACTCCTCGCGGAGATGTTCGGGGTACGGCACCAATCCGGGATCTTCGACGCTCATGTCCCGAGGGTACGAGCCAGCGATATTCGACATATTCGTCAATATATAGACGGTTACGTCACAAGTCAATAACTTCTTGCCATGCTTCTCGGGAGGCTCCGCAGGCCGCGGGCATAATCGGCGTATGCCGAAGCCGACGACCAAGAGCCCCGCCCGCCACGAAATGGTGATGGACAAGTTGATGCAAGCCGCGGAACGCTTGTTCGCACAGCAGGGTGTTGCGGGCACCTCGCTGCAAGAACTTGCCGATGCGGTGGGGCTTACACGCACCGGCATTTACCACTACGTCAAGAACAAGGACGAGATGCTCGAAGCCCTGGTCAAGGGTTTCACCCTCGAGACCGCTGAGGAGCTGCAACGACTCGCCGAGGACTCGACCGCCCCAGCGCTGGATCGTTTGCGCGAGGGCGTGACCGCCATGGCAGCCAAGGTCGCCGAGCATCCACAGCGATTCCGACTCCTGCTCACCAGCGAGGAAGCCTTTCCGGAACCGATCGCATCTCAGCATCGGGCGGCTCGTCGAGACACGCTCCAGGCGTTGACCGACATGGTCGCCCAGGCGATCACCGAAGACTCCTGCCGTCCGGTGGACCCCGAATTGGCCGCCTTTTCCCTTGCGGGCGTGGCGAACTGGGTCGCCTTCTGGTACCCGCGGAAGGAGGGGGCCGCGTCGGGTGCGCCCCGAGACATCGCAGCCGCCCTTACCGATATCGCACTCGGCGGACTGCTCAGCACTCGTGAAACAGATGGTGCCCAGGGAGTTCCCGCCGCGCTTGCACTGCTGAAGGAAGATGTCGATCGCCTGACGCACCTGCTGTCGGAGACGTCCACATCCTGAGCAGGACCGGAATCCGGGGGCGAGTTAACGTCTTCGCCCCCGGACCCACTCTCGGCGCGACTGATCAGCAACCGGCACCGGCGATGACTTCTGATCTCGGCACTCGACCTCCGATCGATCATGCCGTTACTGCCGTCCTGTCTCCTCGGGCGTGCCGCAGATCTTCGAGTGAGAGCGCTCGGGCACCGCGTGGAGTGGAACCGCCCTTTGTCGCTAGCTAGCGCACCCCACCCGACACTCGGGTACCACGCGCTGCCGTCGACCACGAGCCGAGCGTTGCTCGCAATCCCGTCCGACCCCGAACCTAGACGTCGGAATGCACCAGATGCACCTCAGGGACAGGGTTCGTTTGGACCTCGCGTGCGCTCAACGCTCCTTCGTAAATTGCTTCGTCGACGTCCCGGGGCGCGTAAGCATCGCCGATCAGTTCGACCGGAAGCCCAGCAGCGACGAAGTCCGCGTGCAATGCGTCCTCGGGGGTGCGGGTCTGACACAGGATTATCGAGTCGACGTCGTGGCTTGTCCTCGTCCACGCACCGACGGTGTGCGCGAGTTCGACGGTGGACCCGTCGATCCGTTCGATCGTGGTTTCGGCTGAGCACCGCACCCCGGCCTTGATCAGGCGTGGGTACATCGTCGGCAGGTCGACACTGCCTCGAAGGCCGGTGTCGTGACCGATCTGTCCGTGCATGGTGACCAGCTCGACCTCGCGCCCGTCCGCAGCGAGCAGTTCGGCGAGGCCGAGGGCGAGATGAGCTCCATGATCGTCGACGATGATGGTCTTTCGCCCGCACGAATCGGGTTCGGCGACGGCCGATTCCGGATCGAGCACCGTCGTCGTCTCCAGACCCGGGATCGTCCATCGATCGGGCCGCAGGATCGAGAATCCGTCGGTCGTGTATCGCGATCCTGTGGCCAACACGGTCAGGTCCGCGCCGAAGTCACGCGCGATGTCGACCGATGCCGGGGTATCCAATCGCACCTCCACGCCGAGGTTGTCGAGGGAGGTGCGGAAGTGGCTGACAAGCTTCAACCACGAGGTGCGGCCCGGCAGGCGGCCCGCCGACCGGAGCTGTCCGCCGAGCGAGTCGCTCCGTTCGACGAGAAGCACCTGATGTCCGCGGCGAGCAGCCGATTCCGCAGCCTTCAGCCCGGCCGGGCCGCCGCCGACGACGAGAACCCTCCCCGGCTGTTGTGCACGGTCGAACATGCCCTGCCATTCGAGCTCTCGACCGGCTTCGGGATTGACCGTGCATGTGACCTGTCCGCCTCGGCCCATTCGGCGCCAGCATCCTTGGTTAGCGCCGACGCAGGGGCGGATCTCCGCGAGATGCCCGGCTTGCGCCTTGGTGACCAGATCGGGGTCTGCCAGCTGCGGTCGAACCATCCCGACCATGTCAACTTTTCCGGAGGCCACGATCTCGGCCGCCTGCGTCACCGTACGTACCCCGCAGGTTGCCAGCACAGGCACAGTGCCCACGACCTCCCGCACGAGTGGCCCGTACTCGGCCATGTGGCCGGTCAGGTCACTCTCGGCGGTGGGGACGAGGTGCTGCAGGGAGTGGTATCCGGAGCCGCTCAGGCTCACGTAGTCGATAGTCGTCGCATCATGGATGATCTGCAGCATCTCGCTAGCGGACTCCGGGGTGATACCGAGCGGGCCGACCATTTCGTCGTACCCGTACTTCAGGCCCACGGTGAAATCGTTGCCGACGCGTTCACGCACCGCCTGGATGGTCTCGACGACGATCCGGGCTCGGTTCTCCGCGCTGCCGCCGTACTCATCCGTGCGCCGGTTCGTCAGGGGTGACAGAAACGAGAACAGAAGATAGCCGTGCGCTGCATGGATCTCGACCCCGTCCATCCCTCCGTCGCGGGCGATCTCGGCGGACCGGGCGAAATAGTCGACGATCTCGGCGATCTCCCCACGACGAAGTTGGTGGCCGAAGTGACCCCACATCGGCGAGGACATTCCCGCGGACGGGGACAGGACATCGGACATCATCGCGAAAGTCTGCGCCGGCATGCCTTGCAGACCCATGTGGTGCAACTGCGGAATCAAGATACTGCCGTGCTCGTGGACCGCGTCGGACCATTGCCGGTAGGCCTTCGCAGTGTCCGGCTCCCAGGCATTGATCCACTGGTTGTGGGAGGACGGATGCACACACATGGCACCGGTAAAGATGGTTCCCGCTCCTCCGCGGGCACGCGCACCGAGATATCCGGCGTACCGCTCGGGCTCATGCCATGTCGCATGAGCCGAGAACATGATGCGGTTGCGTGACTCAGCCGTTCCCAGTCGCAGCGGTTGCCACAACGATTCCAGGGTAGGGGTGTGATCCGCTGCGATGGCCGTGGTGCTCATTGCACTGCTCCTGGTGAGTTCCGCCGCCACTCTGGACGACTGTGACGTATGTTTGACGGTACCGTCGATGTTAGCTGAGTCATGTTGGCTTACAGAAGGGAATTCCCGAAGGGATTTGCCGAAACGAGCGCATTGACAGCGCACGCGCGATCGCCGCATGCTTTCCGCACTCAGATCGGCGGCAAGTCACGATCGCATCCTCACCGGCGGCGGACACTCGAATCATGCTCATGCCGAGCACAGCGAAAGGACGACCCATGACCATCACAACCAGTGTGATGACCGACGAACAGCGCATCTCCGTGGCGCGCGAGTTCCTTCTCCGCCTGGATACGGGCGGAGACACGTTGGAACTGTTCGACGACGACGCGTTGTACTACTTCCCCAAGCGTGGATTCATGCGGGGAAAGAAGGAGATTGCGGAATTCTTCACTCAACTGGGGGCCATCATCGCCACCATTGAGCACCACGCCGCGTACTTCAACTTCGTTGTGCAAAACGACCTTGTCGTCGTCGAGGGGACGAGCCACGGTACGACTGTCGATGGAGTCGAGTGGCGCGCCGGCCAGACCCACGCCGGCAATTGGTGCGACGTGTTCGAGATCAGAGACTTCAAGATTCATCGTCTGAGTACCTATCTCGATCCCGACTACGCGGGCGCCGATACCGCTCGCTATCCCTGGCTCAGTCAGGACTGAGCGGAGTTGCTCTTCGGCGTTGCCCACACGAGTCGCCCGCGAGGACGGTTCCGCATGTCGGTGGGCAACGCCACCATTCGCCTGGCGCTACGCACCCGAATACTTCTGAGACATCCCCAGGTCCACGGGCAACGCAATTCCAGTGATGTACCGAGCCATCTCCGACGCGAGGAACAACACCGCATTGCTCACATCGACTGACTCGATCCAGGGCACATCCCACATGTTGATCTTGGTCAACACTTCCTGGGCGTCGTCAAATGTCGGTGACTGCAGATCGGGACGGTAAACGGCTGGGGTGACATCGTTGTCGATCATGATCGTTCGGACATTGGTCGGATGGATCGTGTTGACACGGATTCGGTGGAGTGCCAATTCATTAGCGAGCGTTCGAGCCAGGCCGACCACACCATGCTTGGCCGCGTTGTAGTGCGCGACATTGGGTATCCCACGCAGTCCAGCCGTCGAGCTGATCAAGATCATCGACCCACCCCTGCCTCGATCGACAAGATGCGGGACCGCTACCGACGTCGTGTGCCACACACCGGTGAGATTGACATCGAGCATCGTCTGCCACTGGTCCACTCCGAGTTGCCAGGAGGGCGCGATCTCGTTGAGGATCCCCGCGTTGGCGACGACGACATCGAGTCCACCCAGTTCCGCCACTCCTTCGTCGACGGCATCTCGGAGTGCAGCACGGTCACGGACGTCGACCTGTCGGGTCACGACACGGCTTCCGGCCTCCTTCACCAGCCTCCCGGTTTCGGCGAGATCAGCCGGCGTGGCAGCCGGATAGCGGACTCCCTCGACCGAGTCGTTGATATCGACAGCAATGATGTCTGCTCCGGCCCGCGCGAGGGTCACCGCATGAGACCGTCCCTGGCTGCGGGCGGCGCCCGTAATCAGCGCAACTTTTCCCGACAGATCGATTTGCATGGCACTGCCTCCCGAGAGTCTTAGGTTGGAGCAAGGGTGGATGCGCGGTGGCGCCCGTCGGCGCCACCGCGTGAAGGAGATGGGCGACCCACAGTGGTGGTCGGATCGACCGAGACGATCCGACCACCACGCCGAACTCTGCCGCTCGTCAACCTGAGCCGTTTGGGGTCAGGCTTTGGCGGACCGCCGGTCGACGATGAAGGAGTTCGCGGCGACGGCGACGATGATCAGAAGTCCGGTGGTGGTGGGCAGGTAGGCGGAATCGACGCCGATCAGATTGAATGCGTTGTTGATCAGCGCAATGAAGAGGACTCCGATCACGGTGCGCCACAGCGCACCTTCACCGCCCTTGATGCTGGTTCCACCGATCACCACAGCCGCGATCGCGTCGAGAGGCAATGATTGCGTGCCACCGGGATTGGCTTGGCCAGCGCCGGCCAATGAGGCGCCGATGATCCCTGCGAGCGCGGCGCACAGTCCGCCCACGACGAGAGTAGCGGTGATGATCCACCCGACGCGGATCCCGGACAAGCGAGCGGCCTCCGGATTGCCGCCGGCAGCGTAGATGTACCGTCCGAAGCGAGTCCGCGCCAGCACAAATGCAAGAACTGCGGCGACGACGACGAAGACGGTGACGGGGTTGGGGATGCCGAATAGGGAGGCCCCCTGTCCGATCCACGTGAACGCCGCTTCCTTGTCCGCCGGAATGCTGATCTGGAAGCCGTCGGTGATGGCGAGCGCTATTCCGGAGAGCACCAGACTTGTGGCGAGGGTCGCCAGGAATGAGTGGATGCGGACGACGTTCACCAGAACGGCGTTGGTCAGCCCGATTCCGACACCCACCACGAGGACCGCAACAATGAGTCCGGCGATGGGGCTGCCGATGTTGACGGTGAGCCACGCGCCGAGAATTCCTGCAAGTGCATATGTGGTGCCGACGGAGAGGTCGAAGTTTCCGCCGATCATCACCAACGTGGTTCCACAGGCCACGATGCCGATGTAGGCGTTGCTGTTGAGCACATTGAGCAGGTTCTGAGCCGTGAGAAAGTTCGGTGCCGCGAACGACAGGACCGCGAAAAGCACGACGAAGATGCCCAGAATCCCGTAGTCGCGGATGAGCTTGCGGGTGTCACGTTTGTTGGTGTGGCGCACGAAGTCCGACCCCGGACTTGGGGCGTCGGTTCCTGCTCCGACACGGGCGGTGTCCACGTCGAGGGTGGGTAGCACCGCGTGCGGCTGCTCAGTTGCCATTGTCTTCGATCCTTTTCGTGTCCGAGTAGCCGAACGCTGCTCGCATGATTTCTTCACCGTCGATTTGGTGTGTGTCGAACCGGGCGGCGACCCTTCCGTCGTGCAGCACGACGACGCGGTCGGACAATTCGGTGATCTCTTCCAGCTCGGAGGAGATCAGCAGGACACCCATCTTCTGTTCGTCTGCTAGTTTCGCGATGAGGTGATAGATCGACGACTTCGCGCCGATGTCGACACCCCGCGTGGGTTCGTCGAGAATGAGCACGCGGGGACGGCCCAACAGCCACTTCGCAAGCAGCACCTTCTGCTGATTGCCGCCGGAGAGCGTCGCGGGTTTGGTCGCGAGCCGCAGGGGGGTCACGCCGCTTTCCGTTGCCATCTCGTGGGTTCTTGCTCGGACCGCTTGTTTGAGGACGACACCGCCGCGCGACAACGCCTTCAGGTGGGGAAGGGCGATATTTGCTTCCTGTGACAGGTTCTGCAGCAGCCCCTGCGTGATTCGGTCTTCGGGGACGAGGGCGACACCGGACTTGATGGCGGCGGCCGCCGAATGCTTGGGCAGCGCTGTGCCCGCGACCTCGACCTGTCCGGTGTCGTATCGATCGATTCCGAAGATCGCGCGAGCCAACTCCGTGCGCCCGGAGCCGACCAGGCCGGCGAGGCCGACGATCTCCCCTTCCCTGATGTCGAGGTCAATTCCGCTCAGGGTGTGCTTCTGGCTCAGGCCGCGGACGGTGAGCGCACGCGGGGCGTGTTCTTTGTTGCCACGCTCGCGCTGGGGGAAGACGGTATCCAGGCGCTGACCGAGCATTGAACGCAGGAGCTGGTCGGGTGTCGTGTCCGCTGCCGGAACGTGCCCGACGATCTGGCCACCTCGCAGAATGCTGATGTCGTCCGCGAGGGCGATGACATCGTCGAGGAAATGGGACACGTAGATGATGGTCATCCCGTCGTCCCGAAGTTCGCTGAAGACCTTGTGGAGTTTCCTCAGTTCTTCGCGGTGCTGCGACGAGGTCGGCTCGTCCATGATCAGAATCTTGGCCCCACGGGCGAGGGCCCGAAGTATCTGGACGCGCTGCTGTTCGGAGATGCTCAGCGAGTCCACCCGCGCGCGGGGGGACGGATGGAAGCCGACACGTTGGGTCAGTTCCTCGTAGATATCCTCGCGCGATCGTCCGGCGTCCTTCCTCCCCAGTCGACGCTCCGCTCCGAGGAATACGTTCTCGATGACGGACATGGCAGGGACGAGCGAGATTTCCTGCGCCATGACGGCAATTCCGTCATCAATTGCATCTCGGGGTGAGGTGTAGTGAACGCGACGTCCGTTGACCTCGAGCGTGCCGTGATCAGGGCGAACGATGCCACCGATCACCTTGCCCATGGTCGATTTTCCGGCACCGTTCTCACCGACCAGTCCGTGGATCGCTCCTGCCCGCACCGACAGTGAGACATTGTGCAGTGCGGTCGTAGCGCCGTAGGTTTTCGTCACACCGTCCAGAGCAAGCGCAACCGCACTCATTTGTCCCACTCCCCGAGGTACTCGGGGTGCGCAGCCAGGGACTCAGCTGTGGCGATACGTCCGATCGGGCTCATGGCTGTCTGGGTGGTGATCAACGGCGGCGTCTGCGGGTCGCGCACCGACTTGATCAGGTGCTCGGCTGCGGCAGCCCCGAAGGTCTCGGGGATCAGGGCAATACTGGACGGCCAATTTCCGGCCAGGATCTCCTGCACGCCGTCGCGGGATCCGCCCCATCCCAGGCACGCGATCTTCCCACCGCCCGGTTGGGTTTGCGCGGCGAATTCCTTGCCTGCCGACTTGACGGCACGCTCGGCGCCGAAGCAGTTCTGGTCACCGGTGGTCACGATCAGGTTCAGGTCCGGATTCGCCTGCAGTACGTCGCGCGTGGTCCGTTCCACCTTCGCCTCTTCGAAGCCGTCCGCAGCCTCCGTGACGATCTGGATATTCGGGTTCTGCGCCAACACCTTCTTGATCTCGGTGAGTTTGATGACGTCGAACTCGCTCGACTTCGAACCGATCTCGATCATCACCTTGCAGGGCGAGATGCCCTGGCACAGCGCCGCGGCCTGCTCGCCCTGCGCCTTGCCGCCTTCGGCCATATTGTCGGCGATCTGGACCGTGATGCCTTCGACGCCGGGGCGGTCGACGGCGGTCGGGTCGGTGCCGATCAGATAGTCGATTGCGGCGACCTTCATTCCCTTGGCGAGAGCTTCCTGGACGACCGGCACCATCTGCGCCGAGTTGTTCGGCAGGATTTCAAGTGCTTGGTACTGCCCGGACGCGATAGCGTCTCGCGCCTGCGCGAGCTGGGTGGCGCCGTCGAACTTGCCGTCGAAGAAGGTGACCTTCCCTCCCAGCTTCTCGGCAGCAGCCTTCGCCGCCTCGTAGCTGTTCTTGGTGTACCCGTTCGCGGCGGAGTAGCCGAGAAATGCTATCTTGACTTGTGTTCCGTCGCCGGCGCCCTGGGCTGCTCCGCAGCCGGTGACCACTCCGCTCAGGAGCAGGGCAGCGGCGCCGATGGCGAGGCCGGCCCGATATCGTGCGGACGGGTTGATGATCGACATGGTTGTTCTCTCTTCTTAGAGCTCGAGTACCGAGATCGCGCCGAATCGGCGCAGCACGCAGTGCACCGCGCATGGCGCGGAGCCAGAAACGATATGGGAGATATGCAGTTCTCGGTCGCCGCGAAGGTGCAGGACTACTTCACGGGATCGTGGTTGAAACCGGGAAGAATCATGTGCCCGGCGTCGACGGGGATGGTCACACCGGTGACCGCGGCCGCCAGGTCCGAATTCAGATAAAGGGCGGTGTTCGCGATAACCTCCGGGGGCAGGAAGCTGGTGCCCTTGAGGGCGTTGAAGTGGTATCCGCCCGCCATCAGGTCCTCTTCGGTTCCATGGTCGTGGCCGGCGAACATGTTCCACCCATTGGTCTGGTTGGTCATGGGGGTCTTGATCACCCCGGGATTGACGGCGTTACAGCGAATTCCATGCGGTGCCAGTTCCAGTGCGATGCTCTGCATGAGCCCGACGACACCAGTTTTCGCGGCAACGTAATGCGCGAAGTTACGTGCGGGCTCGAGCCCGTTCACCGAGGACGTGATCACGATCGACCCGGTCTGACGCTCGATCATGTGCGGGGCGACAGCCTTCGCCGACTTCCACACGCCCGTGAGGTTGATGTCGATCATGTCGTCCCAGGTGTCTTCGGACAGACTCCAGAAGTCGCCGACCGTCCAGATTCCGGCGTTGGCGATCAGGACGTCTATCTTGCCGAATTCGTTGATAGTGCGCGCAACTGCGTCGTCGAGCTGTGTCTGCGATCGCACGTCGGCGGAGATCGACAGCGCCCGCCGGCCGTGTGCTTCGACCTGGCGTGCGGTTTCGGCGAGGTCCTCCTTGCGCGCCGTGGGGTAGGAGACGCTGTCCACCTGCTTTTCGATATCGATGATGGCGATGTCGGCGCCCTCACGCGCTGAGACGACGGCGTGTGCACGGCCCTGCCCGCGTGCGCCACCGGTAATGAGGACAACTTTTCCGTCGAGCAAGCCCATGTCGGTTCCTTTGAGTCGGATTCGGATGAGAGCGCGGACGGGCGGAGGGTCGTGCGTGGCTTGCCCTCCGCCTGTCCGCGAATCGATGGATCTGCTGAATCAGGCGGTGGTTGACTGCAACGCTTCGCTTCCGTCCTGCGGAACCCAGTTCGCGATGGGGGTCCAGTAGTGCAGCTCGAATGAGCGGTCGACGATGCCCCACTTACCATTACGTCGCTCGAACCGGTCACGGTAGAGGCCGCCGACCTGCGTCGGACCTGATTCGGAGTCGGTCACGAAGCAATCGAGGGCAGTCGCCGCCGTCGCGGTGTCGCCGTCGATGTCGATCAGGGGATTCGACATCCAGTGGTGCATGTGGGGGGTCTTGCTCCAGAGTTCGTCGGCGCCGGAGAGGATGGCGTCGATGCCCTCGTACTGGCCGATATCACCGAGCGACAGCTTGGCGCCGTCGTGCCAGATCTCAGCGAGCAGTTCGCGATCGTGTCCGTCGAAAGCCTGAGCGTAGGTGTAGACCAGACGCTCGAGGGCGACACGGCTCTCGAGCTGGTCGAGGCGTTCGAGGATGGCGTTGTCTGACATTAGGGTTCCCCTTCTTCGTATGAATGTTGCATGAATTCAGTTGGTGTGGTCAGGAACTTTGGGTAGTGCGCAATTGGTACTGCAGTTCACCGAGGCGTTCCGCCGCAATCTGCGGAATGCCGGCGGGCTGTGCGAGAGTGCCTCCATCGACCGGTAGTGCGACACCGGTGATGTATCGCGCATCGTCGGAGGCGAGGAACAGGAGCGCCTTTGACAGGTCTTCCGGCTGCAACCACGGAATCGGGAGCAGCATCGTCGCCTGTGACGGAAACTCCATGTCGTCGAGCGTTCCGCCCGGCCCGCCCGTGAACATGTCGATGACGGCCTGGTTGTGGAGCATCGGGGTGGCGGTGTTGCCCGGCAGGATTGCATTGACGCGGATCCAGTGCTGGGCCAGTTCGGTGGCAAGCGAGCGCATCAGGCCGAGAACGCCGGTCTTGGCGGCGCTGTACGCCGACAGGGAGGGATAAGTCGTCATCGCCGCGGTGGAGGCGGTGAAGACGATGGAGCCGCCGCCGTTGGCGATCATGTGCGGAATCACCGGCCTGACCGCACGCCAGGGGGCCGAGAGGTTCGATTCGACAACGGTGTCCCACATGGCGTCGGTTTGCTTATCCCACGGCAAGTTGAGCGCCACACCGTGGTTGACAGATAGAACGTCGATGCGGCCGAACTCGGCAATGACCTGGTCGACCACGGCCTGCATCTGCTCACTGTCGCGTGCGTCTGCCTTCAAACCAATGCAGCGGCGGTCGAGTTTGCTTACCAGCCTCACGGTTTCGTCGAGATCTTCGCTTGTTGCCGTCTGATAGGGCAGAACTTCGGGTACCGGCTCGCAGATGTCGGTGACCACGATGTCGGCGCCTTCTTCGGCCAACGTCAACGCGTGCGAGCGCCCTTGGCCACGCGCGCCCCCGGTGATCAGTACTACTTTCCCGTCCATACGTCCCATATGAAGTCCCCTAGGTCGAAGTTGAGATGTTGCGGCTGTCCCTGGATCACCGGCGATTGGGTGGTTCAGTCACCAGGCACGGTGATCAGGGCTGCGAGCAACAGGAATGGCGTGCGGTTCGGGCGCCGATGCGGTGCAGTGGGCACCCGTAAGGTGTGCATCCGATTTCATGAGAAAGGTGGTGGTGCGTGCAGCGCGACCGGCTCAGGTGGTCACGGTCGCGCTGCACGAGTCGTGCAGCAGCCAGGTGGGCTGCTGGTCCGATTACAGGCGGACGAGACCGCCGTCGGCCATGATCGTCTGACCGGTAACGAAAGCGCTGTCGTCACCGGAGAGGAACAGTACGGTTCCGACGATGTCCTCAGCGGTTCCCGGGCGCTTGATCGCCTGGGTCTGTGCGAGTTCCTCGATGTGTGCACGTTCGATGTTGCTGACCCCGCCCGGGGTCAGCGAGGCGGTCGGTCCCACGGCATTGACGGTGATTCCGTGTTCGGCGACGTCGTTGGCAAGACCACGCGTGAAGCCGATAACGCCGGCCTTGCTGGACATGTAGTGCGCGAGACCAGGAATCGGTAGGGCGATGGAGTTCGAGGTCACATTGACGATCCGGCCCCATTTGCCGGCGATCATCAGCGGCAGGACCGCCTTGACCATCAGGAACTGGGAGTCGAGGTTGATCGCGTGCACCTTGCGCCAAAGGTCGAAGTCGACCTCCGCGAACGGCACGTTGGGATAGATTCCTGCGTTGTTGACCAGGATGTCGCATCGTCCGAACTCGTCGCGCAGTGCCGCCTCGAGCTTGGTTGCGGTCTGAGGGTCGGAGACGTCCCCTACTACGCTGATGCCTCGACCACCCGCCTTCTCGACGTCGAGAAGGGTGTCCTTGGCTTCGGTGAGGTCGACCGCGACGATGTCTGTGCCTCGGGCGGCTAGTCCGGCGCTGATTGCGCGCCCGAATCCCTGTGATGCACCGGTCACCACCGCGACTCTTCGTGAGTTCGTCACTGTTTGGTCCTTTCGTTGTTTCTGCCCGCAAGGCGAGCCGTTGTCGGGAGGGCCGTGCTGGTCAGAAGGTGGCCGCGGCGGGTTCTTCCACTCGCGTTGAGGTCGCCGCAGCATGGCGGCCGGCGAGGTAGGCCGAGGTGATGATGGGCCCGAGCGTGGCGCCGCCGGCCCAATAGCTGCCACCGGACATGGCGCCAGCGCAGTTGCCCACCGCGTACAGGCCGGTGATCACCTCTCCCGATCGGTCAAGAACCTGCCCGTCAGGGTTTGTGCGGGGCCCACCCTTTGTGTCGAGGGTCGCCGGAGCGAGCAGGGTGGCGTAGTACGGTCCGCTGTCGGACACCGGCCACATCGTTTCGTTCTTGTCGTTCCCCGGGCGCCCACCCATGTTGAAGTACAGCTCAATCGGCGCCTCGCCGCGGTGAAAGTCCTCGTCGATCCCGGTGGACGCAAAATCGTTGTACCGCTCGATCGTCGACTTCAGAGTCGACACGAAGTCCGGATCAAGGTTCCACCCACCGATTCGATCGGCATACTCTGCGAGCCGTTCCTGGACGGCGTCTGCCAGTGCTTCGAGGGTGTCGCCCCGTACGATATGCGCCTGGTCTCCCCCGTCGGGAATCATCGGGTTTCCGTACTTGTCACCGGAGTGGTGCTGCTTGCACGATTCGTCCCAGATCATCACCAGCGCGAGATTGGGGTACTCAGCCTTCTGCGATTCCCACGCCCAGAAAGTGGGAACCACATCTTGATAGGGTGCCTTTTCGTTGACGACCCGCTTGCCGTAGCGGTTTACCCAGAGCATGCTGTCGCCGGGAATGCTGAACGAGCACACCTGGTCCGGCCGGTTGGCGATCGCGCGGTCGAGGACCATCGGAGCGAGCCAAGCCCCATTCATATTGACCAGGTCGGCGCCGAGCGCCTGTGCAATCGGGACGAAGTCGCCGGTATTGGTGCTTGCGGCGCACCCGCTGAGGATGGGTCCCGGCAGGGAGCTCGTCCGGAGATCCACGTTATGGGTGAAGCCGCCCGACGCGAAGATGACGGCCTGACGCGCCTTGACCGCGATCTCGCCGGCATCGGTGGTTGCAATTACCCCGACCACGCGATCCTGGTCGTCGACAACGGCCTTGCTGACGGCGTGTCCTAGGCGAAGGTCCACCCCGGCCTCGCCCGCGATCTTCGCGAACACCGCGATCATATCGGTTCCGTCACCGACCTCGTCCGGCGCGCCTCCGAAACGGTGCGGATAGATGATGCGGCCGAAGGGCGCCTTGTTTTCTTCCATCTGAGCGTAGTAGTCGGGCTGGATGTCCCACGGGATCGGTTCGAGTGCCCCCCATTTCGTGAGTTGTTCGACGGCCGGTCCGGCGTTGTCATAGAACGCCTCGGTCATCACGAACTCCCACTCGGTCAAGCCCAGGTGCGGCTTGTCGGGGTCGTAGTGCTGCGGGCGTGTCAGGCGAGCCATGTGACGGAGAGCATCGTCCTTCGGGTCAGCCCAGCCCTTCTCGCGCATGAAGTGGTTGTTGGGTACCCAGTAGGCGGCGGCGGCCTTCTTTGTTGTGCCGCCAATCTCGGTGGCCTTCTCGAGTTGGATGACTGAGGCGCCGTGTTTTGCTGCGGTGATCGCGGAGGTAAAGGCTCCGGCTCCGGAACCGACGACGATGACATCGGTTTCGGCGACAAAATCGACCTCGCGGTCGCGGCGCAACTCTTGGCCGAACAGGGTGTGTGTCATGAGATGTTTCTCCATGAGATGTTCGAGGGAACAGGCGGGTCAGAACGGGTAGCGCGGTACTTCGGTTCGCGTGGTGACCCACTGCCACTCGGTGAACTGGTCGGCGTTGGTGAGGGTGCTGTGGTTGAAGCCGTTCCCGGAGACACCGACCCCGCCGATCGGTCCGTACACCTCATGCAACACGGGTTGGTCGTTGATGTGCACGATGCCCACGTGCAGGTGATCGGCGATGTGCTGGGCGCGTGTCAGGTCTGCCGAGATCACCGAGGCGACCAGCCCGTAGGCGGTGTCGTTCGCGAGTCGGATGGCTTCCTCGTCGTCGCCGAAGGTGGTGATTGCCGCGACGGGTCCGAAGATCTCCTCATCGAAGGCGGCCATGCCGGGACGGACGCCGGTGATCACCGTCGGCTCGTAGAACAGGCCGCGTCGTGATCCACCAGTGACGAGGGTGGCGCCGGCGTCCAGCGTCTCGGCAACGATGCGATCGACATTGGTTGCCTGCCGCTCGTTGACGATCGGACCCAGGTGGACCTCGCCCGCGTGAGGGTTGCCCACCACCAAAGCACGGGCACGGGTCGCCAGGGCTTCCGCGTACTGGTCGGCGATGCTTTCGTGAACCAGGTGCCGTCCCGCCGTCAGGCAGATCTGGCCCTGGTGGAAGAAGGAGCCCCACGCTCCTGCGCTCGACGCGGTGTCGAGGTCTGCGTCTTCTCGAACGATGAAGGGGTTGTTTCCACCTAGCTCGAGGGAGACCCGCTTGAGCATCCCGCCGGCGACAGCCCCGATCTGCCGACCTGCCCGGGTCGAGCCGGTGAAGCTGATCATGTCCGTCAGAGGATCCTTGACCAGCGCTTCACCCGTCTCCACCCCACCGGGAAGGACGTGGAAGAGCCCGTCGGGCAGGCCTGCTTCCTCCAATAGGCGTGCAAAGATCGCGCCTCCACAGATCGGCGTCTGCGGGTCGGGCTTCAGGAGCACCGCGTTCCCCATCACCAGCGCAGGCGCAATTGCGCGTGCGCCGAGCAGGAACGGGGAGTTCCACGGTGTGATGATCCCGACCACGCCGATCGGAATCCGGCGGGCGACGCTCTGACGACCCACTTCCGCGCTCGCCGCGAGAATTCCGGCGGGCTGGCTACCCAATGCCGCAGCCTCGAGTACTTCACGAGAGGTCATATGAACTTCCCACTGCCCCTTCGGGGCGATGGAACCCGTCTCGCGGACGATCCGCTCGGCGATCTCGTCCGCGTGTTCGAGCACGAGTTGCGAGAACTTCCGCAAGACGTCACCACGCACAGGGCCGGGTGTTGCAGCCCAATCGATCTGAGCCTCTCGCGCAGCCGCCGCCGCGCGTGCCACGTCCTCCGCCGACGCAATCCCGACGTCATCGAGACGTTCACCGGTCGCTTTCTCGATGACCTCGTCGGTCCCCGCCCCGGGCTCGCGCCACCCCGAGCTGTAGATCTTGCCGGTCCACACGTCAGCCGATACGAGCGACGTCTCTGTCATCTTCAATCCTCACTAGAAGGTGTTGCATACCGACCTCGACGAGGCGTACCGAAGAGGTGTGACCCAGATCATTCCGCTACGACGCCGTCTAGTCAATAGGCACCGTCAAATTTTTGACGGAACCGTGAGCCTATAGGCCTGGGGCGCAACCAGAGGGGGCGGTCCCGTTAGCGCAGCCGAGCCCGCGCTCATACCGAGATTGACTTTTCGTCACGCAAGTCGAATAATTGACGATACCGTCCAGGTTCGGGTTGGCACCCTGGTGCACACATATGTCATAACCATGAGTCGGGCGGTCACCAGCGCGGTTAGGAGTAGGTCATGCCGAACGAATTTGGGCCGTGGAGGCTGTGGACGGGCATCCTCGCGCCTGGCATCGGCATACTGATCCACGCCTTGGGTTTGGCGCTGTTGGGATGGCACGTTGTCGACCCCGCCGGCCCTCCTACAGAACCCGCGTGGTGGTACCCGCTCACACTTGTCGGCCTCACGATCATCGCCGTCCGGATCATCGTGCTCGCCTCGGTAATCATGAGTTCCGTCGGTCACCGACATCGGTCACACCACTCGCTGAAGTAACGTGAGCAAGTCCCGTACCTGCAGCGAAGCCCGATCAATGTTCGCGAACAGAATGCACCCTGGTTAGGTCTCCAGCCTCGATGAGTTGCTCACCTACGCCTCGCGGCCGCTTCAGGTTCCATGCCCCTACCCACCTCACGCGGTCCAGGGTCGTCATCACCGGCTTCTCCCCCACTCACCTGGCGCCGAAACCGTGACACTGCCGACGCTCGAATCTCTGACCGCCCGCTGGCATTACACTGGAACGGACCGGGTTGTCCGTTCAGCATGCGGAACGGCTACACGCGTACGTCCACAGACTTTGTTGGACCGAATTCCAAATGGTCACAGCAGACTTCAACCAATCTGGGCTCTGTCGGCTACATAAATTGCCGCGTTGGCACCACCGCTGCTCAATCAATACCGACCTGCTGATCGCCATTCGAACGACCATCGCCTCCACCAACATCGCGTGCGGGTCGGTGGGGAATCGGGAAGGCGGGAGAAGCTGCCATCGCCACGGACACGTTCTAATCCCAGCATGGGACGGCCCCTAAGTACGCTGCGCAAATAGTTTGACGGTCAAAATGACGCGCAACACTAGAAGATCCGGTCACGTCCAATGATGTTCGGTCGTCGACTCGGCGGGGTGCGGATAAACGCTCGCTAAAATGCGTATCTCGTCTTGGCCACACTTCGACTCAGGGATGACCTGCCACAATCGCTCGATGAATCGGCGCAATGGCATTCCGAAGTGCACAAGGATCTCCTCCTCGCTTGCGCCCCCGAATGGCGCCCACTTGCTGGCAAACTCAATAAGGCTCTCCGCCTCGGTGTCAGGATGCTTGCGGTTGCCGTTGGCTTCGATCCAAGCCGCGCGACGCCTGTGACGCCGCTGGCGGTACTCACGAGAGTTCATGGGAATTCACACATCCAACAGTCGGGACAGCCGAAGCCTTGGAAGTTGGGGACCCTTGCCGCAGCGAGGGTGACACGCAGATTTTTAGTCGCCCTCGACTGCCACGTTCCTCATGCCACGCCGCACTAGATGGCGCATCGATACCGGCCGGAACTCGTTCGATTCCCGGGCGCCCATCAAGACGAAAGCATTTATGACCGGCTATCGAAGGTGCTCTCGTCATCGTCGTCGAGTGGGTTGTAGATCAAGCCGAGGTGCAGTCCATACAACCAGTGGAAAAGTAGGACACTCAGCACATACTTCCAGCCGGCATGGAAGGCGACGAGCGGGTCGTGAATTCCTCGCGCAGGCCCAAAGACGAACGGCGCCGTGACGAACAGTGCCAGCAGCGCCAGGACAGTACCGAAGATCAGTGCTTTCGCAAGGTTACCCACAGCAGTCGCTCGCAACGGTAGCCGCGGCGAGATCGCGATCGCGAAGACAACAGCAAAGAACACACCGTCTACATAGTGGCTGAGACCACCGACCAGGAACTGTTGGACGGGTGACGCGTCCGGTAGATAGACCATTCCGTTCGCGGTGTTGTAATCCAATCGAGTAAGGCCGAAGCCGCCGAACCAAAATCCGAGAAGCGTTGTGACATGGACTGCAACCGCCCCACCGAGTATCGCCGCCAGAACACGATGGCGAGTCGCCCATCGCCGCCAGGCGTAGACCGTGCCAACCCGAGCCGCATGCGAGCGCCTCGACCGAGTTACGGTTGCTGCTTCGATGTTGGAGGAAGTCACTGTGCCGGTAATTGTCATTATCGTCCTTGCTCCAAACGTAGATAGAAAACACCACAGGTCAAGGGCTTTGACTGCCTGCATTGGCCGGAGTACGCCACCGGCGCGCGCTGCCATTACACGGTGCACGGCCCTCAATCAGTCCTTGACCGTTTGAGGGCTGCGCACGATGACGCGACAAGCGTGTTCGGAACACCCACCCGCGGTCAGCGACCGTTTGTCCTGCACGAGTTGACTTTAGGTCGGACTGTGACACAGATCATGCGCCTCGGGCTCGCCGATGTCAACCGGAAGCGTCGAATTTTCCACACAGATGTGAATAGTCGGGAAATGTGCGCGCTTGATTTCCAGATTCGGTCGACGCCAGTGCGTGTCGGCGCCCTCGGCGGCCGAGCGAATCAACATGTTGCCGATCCAGCGGTGGGGCGTCGGGCTTGCCGCAACGTGCAACCCACTCCTCCCCCCATCCTTCTCGAGGGCCAGGACCTCCGAGATCAATGACCATTGGTTCGATCAGCTACTTCGCCAGCAGCTGTCGGCACTTGCGTCCAGGGTGGCACTGCCCGTCCTAGGCAGAAGGGTGCGTGCTCCAGCGCAATAAGTCACGGCAAGAGCTGCGTTGAACCAGCAGACGCGCCAATCGGAACACTTCGCTCCAGCGTCGTCGTGAGAGAAAGGGCAGCAGTGATGAAGAACAGCGCAAAGTCGGGTTTGTTCGACACGGTAATCGTCGGAGGAGGTTCCGCCGGAGCTGTTTTGGCAAACCGGCTCTCGTTGGATCCGTCCAGGGAGGTGTTGCTGCTGGAGGCGGGAACGGCATATGCGCCCGATGACAACCCCGCGGTGCTCCTTGACCCCGACCTGGTAGGCGGAGACCAGACGAACGATTGGGGCTACACAGCCAAGGGCGGTCCCCTGTCCCCCGAGATCCCCGTGCCGCGCGGAAAGGCCCTTGGCGGAAGTTCGGCAATCAACGCAACCGTTGCGCTTCGCGCCCGCCGCGACGACATCGCGAAATGGGCGGCGGCGGGCATCGAAGGATGGTCCTACCCTGAGGTCCTCGAAACCTTCAAGATGCTGGAGAACACCCCGGACGGGGACGATCGATATCGCGGCCGGACCGGTCTCCTGCCCGTCCGTCAACGTTCCTATGGAGAACTCACACCGGCACTTCGAGCATTCATCGACGCTTCGGTGCACCAGGGATTCGCCAAGATCGGTGACCCCAACGGAGTCGACCAGGATGGAGTTTTCCCCTATCCGCTCACCACACTCGACAACGTCCGGCAGAGCACTGCCCTCACCTATCTCAGCGCGGAGGTGCGTCGGCGACCGAATCTGACGATCCGGGGAAACACGGAGATCGACCGGGTGATCTTCAACGGCACGACCGCACGAGGGGTCGTCACGACCGACGGGACGACCTACAACGCCACCGACGAAGTCATCCTCTCCGCAGGAGCCTTCGGAAGTCCGGCGATTCTGCTGCGGTCGGGGATCGGACCAGCTGCGAATCTCACCGCACTGGGCATCGATGTGGTCGCTGACCTGCCCGTGGGCCAGCGTCTGCAAGACCACCCGTTCTACTACAACGCCTATGCACTCAAGGCGGGGGCGCTTGACATGTCCCCCGCAGTGGGCGCTCTCCTGTGGACCGCCTCGCAGGAGGCCGAGGACGACGAACTTGACCTGCACGTCACGGCCACCCACCTCATCGATCCCGCGTACAGCCCGACCGGCGGGGCGATCGTCCTCGCGATCGCTGTGGTTCAGCCCGAATCCCGCGGAACGTTGTCGCTGCGCAGCAAGAATCCCCAGGATCCGCCGGTCATCGATTTCAACTTCCTCGGCACAGCGCGTGACCGGCGGAGAATGCTGGAGGGAGTCAAACTCAGCCGCCGCATTGCCCGCGACAGCATCTTCGCGGAGTTGTCGGCCGCAGAGATGATGCCGGGCGAAGACGTCCAGGACGATGAAGAGTTGCAGACCGTCATCGACCAGCAACTCGCATCGTATGCACACCCCACATCGACTGCCCCGATGGGGAATATCGACGATGAATGGGCCGTCGTCGACGAGTGGGGAGTCGTTCGCGGAGTCACGAATCTTCGGGTGGTCGACGCGTCAATCTTCCCCCAGGTCCCGTCGACCGCCACCAACCTGTCGACAATCATGCTTGCAGAGCACATCTACAAGAAGGCTCTGGCGGACTGAGTGAGCGTGCTCAGGACACCCTGGGCACGCTCACCTATTGGCGGCCCTGCCGGCCACGGTTGTCGTGCGTAGCCGGCAGGTGCATTGCCCCCCACAGTCATTCTCGTGGGTCATGAGGCCGTCCAAGGCCAGCTCGTAGTCTTAAACCATCCGTAGACCACATTGCAAGCATCTTTAACGCTTCCTCCGACGGTGATCCCTCCGCCGCCGAGTATGTGAAGATCCGTTGGTCAGGTGTTCCCGGGAGATCCAGCCCCTCATAGTCGAGATGAAGGGGACCAACGACCGGATGCCGGAACTCCTTTGTCCCATGGGTGCATTCGTAGACGCGGTGTGCGGACCAGATACGCCGGAAGTCGGCGCTTTCCATCATCAGCTCTGCCACGAGGGTGCCCAGCGTCTTGTCCGTCGAGTTAGCTCCGCAGTCAGCGCGAAGAACTGCCGCCATCTCGCACGCGGTGGACTCCCAGTCGACATACCGTTCCTTGGCTTCGGGGTTGAGGAATACCCACCGTGCGAGGTTGCGCTCGTCGACAGGCACCGCGTCGATGTCGAACATGAGGGCGCGAGCGAGTTGATTCATCGCGAGTACGCTCGTCCCTTTGCCCAATACGAAGGCTGGTGTGTCTGAGAACGCCGACAGAACGCGGTGAACACTGGGGCGCAGCCGATGGCAATTTGGGGCGGCCTCATTTTGCTTCCGCCTCGGCGTCACAAGGGCATTGAAGTACTGGCGCTCGGTGTCGTTCATCCGTAGCGCATCGGCGACCGCCGCCAGCACGGGTTCGGAAACGTGCCGCGCGCGCCCCTGCTCGAGGCGCGCGTAGTAGTCGACACTCACCATCGCCAGCTGCGCGACCTCCTCCCGCCTGAGACCGGGTACGCGCCGGATCACGCCTGCAACGCTCGGCCGCTCCGGCAGGCCGACCTCCGAAGGTCGAATCCGTGCCCGGAGGGTCCGGAGGAAGCTGCGCAATTCTGGATTGCTCATCAAAAGCGGGGCTTCTGTTGTATGGATTCGGCAATGTCGAGCACCAAAGGTGTGAAGGATCCGGCGGCCTTTGGTCGTGCCGGGCGCCTCGTCCCCGATTCGGTTCGATCCTCGGAGGTGCGGGCGAGCAGGACTACACCTTGTCCGGCGAGCCCCCCCACTACCGCACGGTCCGATCTGGGCGGGCTGCCTGCGACAAAGACAGGCACTTGGCGGCCCCGTCGCTGAGCGGGGTGTGGTCGCTCGCCCGTCGGGGCCGCAGACACGGGTCGCGTGTCATTCATCGTCACTCCTTACCGGAAGTGACGCTTGTGAGGCCACGACCGACGCGATACGGGAGGCGGGTGCAGACCATCCGTCTGCACCCGCACGCAGCATATCAAACCTTCCGTCTATTTTTCGACGGTTGCGTCACTTTTGCGATTCGAGGCTGCCCCCATCGCGCGGCAGAGGTATCCCTCATCGCCTCTTCACGCTCGTCACGTGGTGTTGGTTCCAGCCCCTGCCGGACATGATTCGCGTAGGGTGGCAATCCAACGATAATGTACCTACGCTGGGGAAACTCACGCAGGCTGTTCAGGGATCGATGAGTGTCGATGGGAGAACCACGCTCGCCCGCAACACCACACGGCGTGCCGCCCACGGTAGCCGCGGAATTGGCAGCGGCCGGATTCGAAGATGCGTGTGAGATCGGTCGCGGTGGATTTGGAGTCGTGTACCGCTGTCGCCAACAGTCACTGGACCGCTTCGTCGCCGTGAAAGTTCTCACCGCGGTATTCGATCGGGAGAACCTCGAGCGATTCCTTCGCGAACAGCGAGCTATGGGAAGGCTGTCGGGGCATCCGAACATCGTCACGGTACTTCAGGCCGGCACCACCGATGGCGGTGTGCCCTACATCGTGATGCAGTATCACTCGAGGGATTCCTTGGATGCGTTGATCCGCCGAGAAGGACCGCTCGGGTGGGAGGACACGCTCCGGCTGGGCATCAAGATGGCCGGCGCCCTGGAAACCGCGCACCGGTTCGACATCCTTCATCGCGACGTCAAACCGGCGAATATTTTGCTGACCGAGTACGGCGACCCGCAGCTGGCTGATTTCGGTATCGCCCATCTGGCCGGCGCCTTGGAAACCACGGCCGGAACAATCACCGGGTCACCAGCCTTTACCGCGCCCGAGGTTCTCTCCGGCGATCGGCCCAGCCCTGCTTCTGATATCTACAGTTTGGGCGCTACCCTGTTCTGTGCTCTCACAGGGCACGCCCCGTTCGAACGCCGGGAAGGCGAGCATGTAGTCGCGCAGTTCCTGCGGATCACCAACGAAACGATCCCTGACCTGCTAGATCGGTCGGACATCCCTGGCGACGTCAGTACCGTCATCGCGACCGCGATGTCACGCGATGCGAAAGCCCGCCCGGCCACCGCATCCGAATTCGGCCAACACCTGCTCGACGCTGCGCGTCGACACGCTCTCCCGGTCGACGAACTGCCGACACCCCCCACCATCAGCTCTGCGTCGCTCGATATAGAGCTCACTACCGCGGGGATTCCGACAGAGACATCGCAGCCAGCGCCCATACCTGAACCGACTCTGCCGCGAACAATGTCACATCCTTCACCATCGCCTGAGCCAATCGCGCGCGGAATAGCAGGCAAAGCCGGCAACCTTCCTCTGGAACTTACGAGTTTCATCGGGCGCAGGCGAGAACTGACTACAGCTAAGAAGTTGTTGTCATCGTCTCGTTTGGTCACCTTCACCGGTATCGGCGGAGTGGGCAAAACTCGTCTCGCTCTTCGTCTCGCCGACAGCTCACGACGGACGTTCAGCAACGGCGTATGGCTGATCGAGTTGGGCGAGGTTCGCGACCCCATGCTGGTGGTTGGCACCGTATCCACCACTCTCGGCCTCCGTAAACAAACCGCGGATCCCCCTCTCGAAGTGCTCACTAACTACCTCGCCACCAAACAACTCCTCCTGGTGCTCGACAATTGTGAACACTTGGTGGAATCTGTTGCTGACCTTGCGGAAACACTCCTTCAGTGGTGCCCCGACCTGAAAATCCTTGCCACTAGCCGTGAACCACTGGGTACCCACGGTGAAGTAATAATGCGGGTGCCGCCACTGACGATGCCGAGTGAAGAACGCCCATCGTCGATTCACGGTCTTCCCACCTACGAGTCAGTCAGTCTGTTTGTCGAGCGGGCCACCTCCGCCGTGCCCGATTTCCAGCTGACCGAACAGAACGAAGCCGCGGTGGCGGAGATATGTCGGCACCTCGATGGCCTGCCGCTGGCAATCGAGCTCGCGGCAGTCCGGCTACGAGCAATGTCCGTCCAACAGATCCTCGACCGCCTCGCCGACCGTTACCAACTCCTCACTGCCGGCAGCCGTGTAACTCCGACGCGACAGCAGACCTTGAGGTGGTGCATCGACTGGAGCTACGAGTTGTGCACCCGAGAAGAAAAGAACTTATGGGCCCTGCTCTCGGTGTTCTCGGGAGGCTTCGAGCTCGATGCAGTCGAAGGTATCTGCGGAGACGACATCGAAGCGGCCGAATTGTTCAACCTGGTGGCCTCGCTCGTCGACAAGTCCATCCTCATCCGGGAAGAACCGGGCCCGATTGTTCGATATCGACTCCTCGAGACCATCCGCGACTACGGCCAGGAGAAAGCGCGCGAAACTGGAGAATTCGCCGAACACCGACTACGCCACCGAGACTGGTACCAGCAGTTAGTCACACGCGCCGAAATCGACTGGGTCGGGCCCCGCCAACTGGAATGGATAACCCGCCTGGAGCGCGAACACGCCAACCTACGCGAAGCGCTCACCTTCAGCCTTGACGAGCAACACGAAAAGGACTCCGGGGTAAGGATGGCTGCAGCTCTATTTCCATACTGGCTCTCGCGGGGCCACCTGAGTGAAGGCAGGCTGTGGCTCGATCGGGCACTAGCTCGTCATAGCAAGAACCTCGCTACCGTGAAAGCGCTGTATTCCGACAGCGTGCTCGCCGGGACACAAGGGGATACTCACCACGCAGCCGCCCTGTTGGCCGCGGGCGACGAGATCGTCGCCGAGCAGGGACGGCCCCCCTGGGCGACCGTGTTCTCCGGCTACGCCGCTGGATGTCTGCTACTCGCGGAAGGTGATCCACGACATGCGGTCGGTCATTACGAGAACGCACTCCTGCTAGCCGAAGGAAACGGCTTCCTCTCGCGCCAAATTGGCTGCCTCTTCGGCCTCGGGCTCTCGTACGTGATGATGGATGACTCAGCACGAGCACTGATTCACTTCGAGAAGATTCTCGCCGTCACCGAACGACATCACGAGGTCGTATACCGCGGGAGGTCGTCAATGACCGGAGGCTGGGCGTTGTGGAGACAAGGCCACACTGACCGAGCTATTGCAGTGCTCACCGAGGGATTGCGGCTCACCCGCACCGCGGACGACCCCGCCGGCACCGCCCGATGCCTCCAAACTCTGGCATGGATCGAAGCAGACCAAGGTCGCAGCGAACGTGCGACAGTACTGATGGGTGCCGCCGAAGGCATATTTCAGGACATGGGCGGGCCGATGTTCAGGTTCCTCGACCAGCTCGAGTATCAAGGACGGTGCGAACGCCGAGCTCGAGGCTCCCTCAATGCCCGCGAATACGACAAGCACTACCAACGCGGGCTGCAGCTAGGAATACCAGCTGCTGTCGCGTACGCCGTCCAACAAACCCTTGAGCAACCTGCTCGCGCCACCGACACGCGGACGAGCCTCACCCGCCGGGAACAACAGGTCGCGGACCTAGTTGCCGAGGGGCTCACCAATCGGGCGATCGCCACCAAGCTCGTCATTTCGCCGCGCACCGCACAAGGCCACGTGGAGCACATTCTCACCAAATTGGGTTTTACCTCGCGGGCTCAAATATCCGCGTGGGTCGTCGAACAACGGACAACCTGACCCGATCGGGATCTATCGCGAGCCACCCACATGCTGCGGTCACGCCGACTTCGGATGCGACTCTGCCGCATCGAGTGCGGCCACGCCGATGGCGGCGATTCGCGCGAGCCGCTGCTGCTGTTCCCCGATCCCGCGGCTGCCCGTGAGCGGGGTCCGAGCGTGCGGCCACACGGAGGTGAGGATGCGGCTGTAGTCGCGGCCGGCGAGGACGGCCACGTCCTCCGCATCGAGCAAGCCCTGTGCGGCGGCCTGCTCGTGGACGGTGTCGGCGATGTCCGAACCCGGTTCTCCGAACCGCATCTCGTACGGGGCGATGACGGTGTCGAGGTCCAGCAACCCGTGCAATCCGGAGAGGATGCGGATGTTGTCGAGCGGGGCGAGCCGGCGAGCGGCCTGCTGACAGAGCCGATGGTAGGTACCGAGGTAGTGGGCACCGGCCGGTGTCGGGTCGACCGTCTTTCGTGCCCCACAAGGCACGATCACCAACGGGGCTGACTCCCCCGCTGTCACCGGGGTGACACCGTGTGCGGGCGCTGCCGCCGTGGCCGCGTGGTGGTCGTGGGTGACGTGGTCGGCAAGTGTCCAGTCGAGCCATTCCCAGCCCGGCCGGTGGCGGAGGTCGACGACGCCGTGGCGGTGACCGGCGATCAGGAACGGGGTGTGCCAGAGCAGCAGATCTGTGTTCGGCAGGCGCATCTCGATGCCGTCGTGACGGCGAAACCGTGTGGTGGTGGGGCCGACCGAGAGCGGGATGCCGCCGTGCTGGCCGCCGCCCTTCGGGTCGATGCCGGGACGGGAGAACACCAGACCCACCTCCATGACCAGGGCGGCGCCGGGGGTCGGAGGTGTCAGGGTCGGGTCGGTGTAGCGGTAGGTCGGGCGAATCAGCGCAGGCATGGCGGGTCCTTTGTCGGTGACAGGAGGTGGGCGCGCGGGATCGGCGGCCGTCGGGGTCATCTCGCCGAGGCCGGTCGCGCGGTATGGGGTTTTGCCGTGTGTCAGGCGGAAGTATCGAGGATGTCGAGCTTGGCGTGGGTGACCACGGTCTGGTCCTGGTCGCGGTAGGTGTCGTGGTCTTTGACGGTGGCGCGGCGGATCTTCACGCGCTGGCCGGGCTCGTAGTAGCGGATCCCGGTAGCGAACCACTTGATCAGCTGGTTTCCGTCGGTGCGGAGCACCAGCAGGGTCTTGGCGCCGTAGGGACCGTCGACGATCCGGCACACGGTGACGGTGGCGTCGAGGTCGGTAATCTTGGTGCCCTTCGGGGCGAGGAAACCGGGGACGAGAGTGGCGCATTCGGCGAGCAGTTGCTGCTGGCGGGCATAGACCGCGACCAGGGACGCGGCGATCCCGACCGACTTCGCGGACACGTACTCCCCGGCCAGCAGGGTGCGCAGGTTCATCCCGTAATCACTCGTCTCGTCGATGGTCTCGACGGAGGCCAGGACGGCGTCGATCAGCTCGGGCTGCTCGGTGCGGATCCGCTTCGCTTCAGTCACCCCGCCTTCGAGTTCGCGGCGCACCGCCGCGTCGCGGATGGCCGCAAGTCCCCACACGGCGGCTGCGATGGTGTCTGCGGTCGCGGGGATCTCACGGTCGCGGGCCCGGGTGCGGGAGATGTAGCCGCGGCCGCCCTCGGAGAACGCCAGCGCGAGGGCGATGGTGTCGAGCGTGTGCAGCGACCTGTCCCAGCCGGCTACCGGTTCACCCCACTCGTCGCCGCCGAGGTCGGGCAGGTGCTCGTCGAGGTCGTATTCGAGGGTCCACAGTCCGGCGACCTTCACCCCGAGGAACAGGGTGATGCAGGAGGCTCCGACCTGTGCGATCTCACCGGTATCGTTGTGGCGCAGGATGTACAGCTTGGCGCGGCGGCGGAACTTGCCGCAGTAGTCGCAGTGCGGGGTATCCGGGCGACTCCAGCCGTCGAGGTTCTGGCCCGGTGCGCAGAAGGTGACGTATCCGGCTTCTTCCTCCTCGAGTCGGGCGACGAACACCCAGCCGCCGAACCCGATCCGCGGGGCGGACAGGGTCAGGCGCACCCGGTCCTGTGCGGTGGTGAGGCCGAGGGCGTTGGTCTCCTCGTGGGTGTAGGGGTCGAGTTCGTAGGTGAACCGTTCGGCAATGTTGGTGCGCGCCAGTCGGGTGTTGGCCTTGTCGATCTGTACCAGCGCGGCCGGCAGGTTGGTCATCGGCAGGTCGTACGTCACGGCTCCCCCATTCGTCGGACTCTCACTTCCATCATAACCTTACAAGGTGATCTTGTTATGTTGCTACACGGAGTGCGAACCGACTACCGATTGGCGCCGACATCGGCGCGGACACACATGACAGACCCAGAGGCTCCGGGCCGTGTTATCGAAAAGAGCTCCCCACCAATCAATACGGACCTCAACGCTCCTGGTTGTCTTACAGGTAGTCGATCTCCCCTTAGAGGCCGTGCGACCGGTTCCCAGCCATTGCTATGTGCACGCGGTACGACGGCGCCGATTTCGCCGTGCGAGGGTCTGCATGTGCCATGCTCCGCATAGAAGAGCGAAGGGAGAGTCCATGCACTGGACCAGATTGAGCGCACTCAGCAAATTGCAATTAGTCATGTTGCCGACCGCCGCGGCATCGCTCACCCACTCCGCGACGCTGCCAATTCCTGGGTCCTGACGATGTGGGCGTTTCTCATGGCCGGCCTCGGCGCGCACGTGTGGTACCGAGCAGCCGAACCGAATCCGAACGAGGACCGTCGCCCATGACAGCAACCGCTTCACACCAGTAACGGACTACGCGAGTCAATTCCTGGAGGAAGGGGGCGTGTCATCTTCGCAATTTAATGGGTTGAATCCGGGCACTATCCGCGAGACTGCCGGTAGTACCCGGATCCAGCCAACCGGGTGTTCGCACCCGCTACGGTTTGACTATGGGGACCACCTTCCACGGGCCGAGTCCGTGGCCGCACATCACCCGCGCGATCCGCACGCGCGGTCCCCGGCATGCCGCGATCGCCCATCTCGGCCAGGACGCGCCCACCCTGCCGCTGCGTGCCGGGGATGTTCTCGTCGTCAACGCCTCCCGCGCCGCGGTGCGCGCCCACGCGACCTCCCCGGTCGCGCTCGCCTACTACGTCGACGCCGGGGTGCGGGTGCTGTCGTCACCGAACCTGCACGCCAATGTCATCGCCACCGACCGGCGGGCGGTCATCGGCTCCGCCAACGCCTCCCACAGCTCCACCCTCGCCGAGGAGGCCGTCGTCGTTACCGACGACCCCCAGGTTGTCGCCTCCGTGCGGAGGTTCATCGACGGCATCGAGGAGATCACCGAGGTGCCACCAGCTCGGCCAGATCCTCACCCGCGCAGCAGGTGTGGACCAGGTAGATCTCACCGATCCGCAGTCGATCGACCGGGCGCTGCGGATCGCGGTCGCCGATCCCGCGGTGCTGGCCGAGCTGGACGCATGGTGGCAGATGGCCGAAACCCGCAGGGCCGGCAACGGCACCCGCAACCCGGGTCTGGGTCTGGATCAGTCGATTCGGTACCTCACCGACCGGCTCGACGCCGACACCGTCACACCGGAGGCGCTCGGCGAGTGCCGCCGGCAGGTCGCCGCGGTCGATCAGACGATCATCAGCGCGAAGGACCTTCCCGAACTCGCGCACCCGGACGCCGAGACGCTCGATCTTCTCGGCCGCTACCTGGAGGCACGTTCCCGAGTTCTCGCCCTGGCATGACCCCACCCGGGTGAGCCGACGCCAAGGCGCGAGCCACAGGGGTGGACGGCGAACCGCCACCCGCGGACGCGACCTGCCGGCATTGCCAGTATTGCGTGCATTGCCAGGCGGTGATGGCGATTCGGTGACTCGTGGGGACGAGTCATTTCCGCCGGTCATGCCGCGTATTTGCCGCGGTGGTTCAGAGGTTCCAGAGTTGGAGCAGAGCAGCCCGCAGGCTGGGGGAGGCGATCCGGTGGTCGGCTCGTAGCCGGGGGTTGGGGTGCCCGAGGTCGGCGAGGGTCTGCTCGGCGTCCGGCACCGGGATGGGGGAGAGGTCCAATCGGCTGCGCAGGAGGTGACCGACGGCGCCGCGGGCGTGGAGGATCACGATCGCCTCGGAATCGACGACCGCTGGGGGGCGAATCCACTCGTTGTCGGCGGTGACGAAAATCAGGACGTCACCGCGCTCGAGGCGGCTGTCGGACTTGTCGTGGTGAAACCATTCGAGCTGGTACTTCGCTGCCGGCCCGGCAGGGCCGCGATGCCGGCGCGCCTGAGCGGCCCACGTGTGCTGCTCGGTAGGACCGGGCGTGAAGTCGACGGCCGTCACATCCCCAGTCCCCCTCGACCCGTCCCGTCCCGTCCGCATCAATGCCTGGACGAGGAGGTTGTGAGCGTCCTACGGTGTCGGTGTGTGTCGCGGTCGGTGCGCAGCGAACACCGCCACTGTTCCGACGACGGTGATGTCGACGGTCTCGAATGCTGCCGACAGTGCGGTGCGCAGGCCGTCCAGATCGTCGGCCCGGTTGTCGAAGGCCTTGATCGGCCCGTTGTAGAGGGCGCAGAGGGCGCGGCCGAAGAGGTTGTGCGTCACACCCGTGCCGAGGATGGTGGAGCCGAAGAACACCCCGTCGGCGGCGACGACTTGGGCGATGTGCCCGAATGCTTCCCCCTTCTGCTCCCAGGTTCCGGGTACGCAGTGGAACACGAAGTTCGCTGCGACGGAATCGAATACCCCCACGGTGGGGTCGATGGGGGCGAGGATGCTTCCGGTGTGGACGGCGGGGGTGATGTTCCGGTCGGCGAGCCGGCTGGTGGTCATCGCCATGGTGTGGGTATTGAGGTCCATCAGCGTGATCTCGGGAGCCGCGCTCGGGTAGGTGGCCCGGTGGAGGTACCAGCCGGTGCCGGGGCCGATGTCGAGGTGCCGGCCGCCCAGGTGGGTGTTGTAGTGGGTGAGGAGCCGTTCGCGGGGGCAGCGCCAGGCGTAGGTGTTGCTCCACTTCAGAACGAAGGTGTCGTACGCCGCGAGGACGGCCCGGCTGTACTTGTTGGCTCCGTCCTTCTCCGCCTGAGTGACCTCACCGGCTGTCATGTGTGTGCGCTCCCCCTGATAATCGTTGATCTGTCGTTGTATGCGAAGCCGATCCCCCGCAGGCCGGGGACGATCCTAACGGCCTTGAGAACGTTCCGTTGCGGTGCACCACGTTCACGCACGTCATTCCCCCATCCGACACGTACACACACTGCGGCCGGAACCTGATGGGGAACACAGCGTTTCGCCAGCTCGGACACCTCCACAGGTCGCGCGAACGACGGTGATTATTCGGTTCGCCGCCGGCGTGATGCGCGGAGGTCGGTGCGCGCGCCCTGGCCAGGTCGGTTGTGGGCCCACGCGGTGATCTCTGAACGTTTGAACAGCGGGGTCCGGCCGATCCACTCCACCGGTGCCGGTGCTTGCCCACGGGAGACGTATCCGCGGAACGTCGAGGCGGACAGCTCGTTACCGGTTTCCTCCTCGATCAACTCGAGGGCCTGAGCTGTGGTCAGTCGATGCGGGTTGGCCATCGGTGAGCCCTTTCTGTTCACCGCCCTTTTTCGGCGATGCCGGCGGGGGTCCGGTTCGGTCGGTGCTGCCCCACGATACAGCGATACATTGCAAGGTGCGAGCCGCACGGGAGTTCCTGCGGAGCACGCTCCGGCGGAACGTCACCAGGGGCCCACACGCTGTCCCCGCCCGTGCAAAAGACAGTCTTCATGCGCGGCCGAAGAGCTGCCGCACGCCACCGTCCTCATCGACCGCATACAGGGCCATCCCCAACAGATCCAGAATCCGCTGAGGTGCCCGCCCCGCCGCCTCCACCGATCGCGGCTCGTCACGAACGACCAACGCAAACGACACCGACTGATCCGCCTCGCTCGGCATCCGCCGCACCAGCTGCCCGATAGCGGTATCGACGTCCAAACCCGGCGCGGTCGTCGCACCCTTGACCTCGACGTAGAGCCGGCGCCCGTCCTTCTCTGCAACAATGTCGACGACATCCTCGTCGGTACGCACCGTCCACCCCTGAGACGACAACCACCCCGCGAAGTCCCGGGCCACGCGAGCCTCCTCACCTCTCATACCGCCACGGTAAGCCAGAAACGTCAGTTCAAACCGTCTCATCCAAGCGACACGGACCCCACGGTGCGCGATACTTCAGGCGCCGAACACGGCACAACTCGAGCCTGCCCGAAAGATCCCGTGCGGCGAGACGGTCGTCTACGACGCTCCCTCCCGGACCCAATCCGTGCTAATCACGTAATCACCTGGCTACTAACGAGATTCGTGCCAACGACGCCTGACGCCACCCAGAGCTGACTGTGCAGGCGACGAGCCGGGAACCGGGGCGTCATGCACCTTCCAGTTCGGCGTGGCCTGGGCCGGCGGTTAGCACCGTGTCGTGGCGGGCTCGCCCCGGAAACGTGCCGCGATGAACTCGTACGCATCCGGAAAACCCACCACCGCGGTGGTCATGTGCTCGGAGATGTCGTAGGGCACGAACGTCAGCCTCGCCCCGCCCGCGCAGTACCGGCGCGCCACCTCCGCCACCGAATCAAACGGCGTGAGCCCATCAAGCGTGCCGTGCCACATATACACCGGCGCCGACGGCACCCCCTCGAAATACCGGAGACTGTTCTCCCGCAACACCTGCCGCGCCGCCGAACTCGCCATCAGACTGGTCGACGCCGCCAACTGCCCGGCGTTGCGGAACGCACCATGGAACAGCAGGAACCGTCGGCACTCGTTGCTCATCCATTCCCGCAACCACAGACCGGTCTCATTGAGCTGCGAAGACACCGGCAACCGGGTCGGGTACTCCCGCTCGAGACCGATCGCCGCCGCGAAGGCCAGCCCGAAACCCGGATGCGGGTTGAAGCCCAGCCCCTCGGCCATCTGCTCGAGATCCGCCGGCACTCCGCCCTGCACCACCGCCGCCAGCTTCAGCTCCGGGGCATAGGTCGGCGCGAGCGCCGCCGCCCACGCGCTGGCCATTCCCCCACCCGAATAGCCGGCCAGGGCCACGGGACTGTCCGCCAGCCCCAGTTCGGCCACCCGCTGCACCGCGCGGACACTGTCCAAGGTGATCATGCCGCCGAGCTTGGCCGCACCGTATGCACCGGTCGGGCCGAGGTGATGGGGCACCGAGACCGCCCACCCCCGCTGCAGACCCAAGTACATCCCCGGTGATTCCTGCATCTCCAGGTTGAACAACGCCCGCGACGGCGCGCACTTGGTTCCCAACGAGTTGACGATCGCCTGATACGACACCAACGGCGGATTCGCCACACCCCTGGGAAGGAGCACCGTCGTGACCGCCAGAATCGGGTTTCCGGCCGAATTCGTCGACCGGAACGCGACCTGCCACCCATCGGAGTTGGCGTACATCCAAGTGTCGATCCGCCGCGTCCGCACCACATCACCGGGATGCTTGGCCCCGAGATCGGCGGGAGCGACGTAGAACGGGTCCGGGTCCGGCCACGGATACAGCGGTTCCGCGCTCGCCGGCACCGGAACCACCATTCCGAGGAAGAGGACACCGAGAACCGCCGCCACCAACCCCCGCACACCTCGCCACACCACGTCCTGCTCCCTCTGCGCCCCCTCGTCAGGACACGGTGACTGTATCCACGCGGGCACACACTCCGTTACCGCAGCGGTCCCCGGCAACCTCGAGCCACCGTCCAGTAGCCAATGCCCGGAGTGCAGGTTCCGCATCCCGCTTCATGCCGGCACTCACCAGCCGCGCCGCCGCCGCCGCGCCCGCCCTGGCGCCGTGGTGCCGCGACCCGCAGCCCCCGACACCGCAGCCATCAGAACTTCTCGGTGAGGATCATCTCCAGTACCCCTGTGCCCGCCGGGACCACGGTGCACGGCGGCGGTGTCGCCGCCTGTGCGGGATCGAGCACACCCATCACCAGTTGCAGGGTGTACTCGTCGTAGGGCATCCGGAAATGCCCGGACTGATTGGACGGGCAGAGATCCCCAATCATCAGGTTCGTCGCCGACCCGTCGCGCAACGCGATATTGGTCGCCGGCTGAATGACCTCGTCGACCCACGAACCGATCGTCGTGTACCGGGTCCCCGCAACGGTGTCACCCCCACCATTGAGGTCGTCGAGGAACGATGATCCCTGGGCCTGCTGCTCCAACGCGGGCGACACCAATTCCGGGGGGGATTGCCCTTCTCGCCCACTGCATGCCGCCGGGAGTCTGCTCGAGGACCGGAACGAGACCGAACAGGGTCCCCCCGTAGGTCGGTGAGGAAAGGCCGATCCACTGATCGACTATGGCTGCACCACCGAGCCGGTTGACGTAATAGCGGGCCACCGTCGCTCCTTGCGAGTAGCCGACGAGGTCGACCTCGGCAGCGGCGGTCGCGGCGCGGACGGCGGCCACGAACTGTGCCAGCTGGCCGGCGCTGACCGTCATGTCCTCGGTCCCGTAGTTGTCGCCCCCGGGCGCACCGCCGTAATTCAGCGCGAACACGCAATACCCCGCCGCGGCCAGTCGCGGACCGAGCGCCGCCCAGTCCGAGTACGCGTTCGAGTCCGTGCCGTGCACCAACACCACGGGCCTCGGATGATCCCCAGTCGGAATACAGGTGAAATCGTTGACGCCGGGCGGAACCGATCCCGGATGCTGCCGCGCATACCGGGCGGCATCGGGATGCTCGCTCTGGGCGGGACCGACCCGGTCCGGTACCTGCCGTACCGAGCTCACCCCGGGCAGGTCCGGAACCTCCTCCGCCGCCGCGACCGGCGCCCAAAGAACGCCCGCGGCCAACCCCACACCCACTGCCACGGCCGCGGCCGCCCACCTCATCTGTCGATATGCCCGCATCCTGCCGCTCCCTGCCCTACCTCCGCGGCCCGAACATTCGTGCCGACACCACTACCCGAGCACCCCGGAACCGAGTCGGCTCCGGTGTCAGTGTGGAATATGTTGAGCGCAAACGCTATTAGGTCAATCGTCCAGTTACGCTGGGTCGCATGCCATCCGGGAATACTCCAACAGTGCGACCGCTGCCGCATCCGACGAGGCCATCCTGCGGGTTCGACCACTATCGCCCAGTAATGTGACGCACAACACAGCTAGGGTTGCGGAGATGCCTTACCCTGCTGAGAAACACGCCACCTAAGGCTTCCCCCACGAATCGACACACAGAGTGAGTCGGAACCCGCGTCCACTCGAGGAGGTGCGATCGCCATGACCACAGAACAGCTGGTCCGCAACCCCATCACCGCGGTCCGGGTCGCTGCCGATATCGCCAGCCAGTCGCCCCGAGACGTTGTCGCGGAAATGTTCTCGTTCGACCTCGACGACGGGAAGGTCGACCTCGACGCAGTCGAACGGATCCGAGAGCGCGAATTCGACGACTGGGTTTCCGCCACCGCGCGGTCCGGCCTCTTCTCCCCGCGTGAGATCGAGGCCCTGGCCAGGTCATGGCACGCCGACCCCCGGTCGCTGTTCGAGGCGCTCCTCACCGACGCCGACGACATGACCCGCAAGCGCCACGAGATCGCCTGGGACTCGCTCGACGAGGCCGACTCACTCGAATACGCCTGACGGTGGCGGCCACCGACGATGGAACGCATGACAGCCAACGCACCACAATGAGCGACGAAAAACGTTGAGGTGAACAGCAAGGGAGGACGGCACCCGATGACGAACCCGACCGTTCCGGAGCAGTTGCTGCACCACGTGCAGGACCGCACCACCGAGATGCGCCGATGGCTGGATGCGGACAACAACAGCGAAACGCTGATGGCGCACCTCCACGACGAACCGGTCGACGCAGCGTGGCTGCGCACCTACCAACGCCTGGGACGCGACCTCATGTCGGCCGTCGGAATCGCGCAGGAGCAGTTGCCGCGACGTCAATAAACACCGAACAAGACTGTGCGCTCGTAAGGGTACCGGCCACGCGCGCGGTCCTTCGAACCTTCACCCCCGCCGAGCACACAGCGATTTCGGCCTTGGGTCGACCCGACACCTACCCTTGGCAACGACCAAGACCTGAAAACCCGTTCGTCGATCCTTCGGGTGCGGGGCGACCACTGCTCGATCTCCGCCAAGGCGAAGGTGTCGCGGGGCGGGTCATCGGTGGGACCTCCGATGTCGGGGCGCCGACACCTTGCGCCTGAGTTCCCACGTTCCTGAGGTGCAGCCGCCGGCCGCCGCCCTGAACGTCGTCGCCCGTCCGGCTCACCCCTGGGGCAGTCCTTGTCGACGAAATCCGAAGTCCGGGCGGCGGGGTAATCTTCTACGAGGCCGGAAAGCCTTGCAGAATAGGGGCACACCGAACACCATGCGACGAACCTCGACATCGGGTATGCATGCAGTGCGTCGTTCAATCCCATTCAGGACGGTTCAAGACAGCCGTCCGGCCGATGATCTCGTTACGCGAAGGGCAGGTGAATGGCCACCCAGAAGCGGGCGGAAGTCACTCGTCGCGCATTGCTCCATGCCGCGGCCGAGGTGTTCACCCGCCGCGGCTACGCAGACACGAAGCTGAGCGAGATCCTCACCCAGGCCCTGGCAACTAAGGGGGCGCTGTACTTTCACTACGCCTCCAAGGAAGAACTCGCCCGCGCCGTCATCGAGGAAGGCACGAGGCGGTTCACCGTCGTGTGCACCCCGTATCTCGACTCCCCCACGCCGGCATTCGAGGCCATGATCGGCATCTCGTTCGTCACGGTCGACGCCGCCCTCAACGACGCGGTGATGGGGGCAACATTCCGCCTCATCACCGAAATGGGCGACTACCGAAGTTCAGAGACGGACACCTTCGCGACCTGGACATCCACCTACCAACTCCTGGCCCGCCGAGCTATCGACGAGGGTGACCTGCGCGAGAACACCGATCCGGACGCAGTCGGTCAGCTCCTGGTGGAACTCTTCGCCGGAGCACACCTCCTGGCCACCGACAACCCTGTCGCCCTGCCCACGCGTACCGCGAAGGCGTGGGACCTGCTCCTCCCGGTGCTGGTGACCACCCCGAAGGTCGACTACTTCCGACAATTCGTCACCCGGAGGCTGCCCACGGTGGGTCTGCCGTGAAGGTTGCCATGTCAGGAAGCTCCGTCTGTAGCTCGGCCGGACCGACACCGAACGCAGCCACGGAAACCGCCGACCGGAGTTCTCACGCGGGGTCCGCACCACCGACGCGGGGGTTGGCGGCCGCGTTCGCGCCGAACCCGACTTCCTCACCACAACGGTCACCCGGATATTCCTGTGGCACACCACCGTCTATCACCCAGCGCCGACGAGGAACAGGCGCAGGCGGCCCACACGGGCGTGCACCCCTCCGCCGCGGGGCCTGCTGCGATATACCAAATGGATTGGATGCGCCCCGACCAACCCGGTGACCGACCGCAGCGGCGTGACGTGTTCCCCAAGGTGACCGACGACAAGGAGTGGATCTTTCCCGCCCGCCGTCGTGGACTCCGACGCCATCCCCATACCCCAGCGCTGTCGCTCATCTCCTACGCACCCGAATCGACCTGCACCCACTCGGTGCGGGACACCGAGAAGATTCTCGCCGACCGCGGACAGCCCAACCTGTGGCAGGGCACCGACCACAAATCGTCTCCCCCAGCCTGCGTGCTGCCCTGCGACTGGGAAACCTGTGACACCGGTGGCTCACTCGCAGTCAGACCAGACCCCACGCGGCGGGCCGGCACCGTCGACGCAGTCCCGCCCCCCAGGGCTGTCGGTTCTGCATTCCGCCGAATCGATCCTGGAACCCGCACGATGTCAATGACATTCATCCAGAACTCCGGGCGTTGACCACGACGGCGCACTCCGGCCGGCACGTGGCCAACCGCTCGCTGTGATCCTGCACAACTTCCTCAATCACCGCACCCAGTAGGTCGAGGCGAATTGCGTCGCCGCGGTTTGTGACGACTCTTCCTCGGCAGCACAGTCGACTTCGATGTCTATTCGGTGCGCGTTAATCCACGTCCTATCTTCCGTGTCTGTCTCGGCCTCGGCCTCCGGACCGATGTCGTGTCACACACCGCGGTGCTGCTGTGGGGCACGGTCGAGAAGGTCGGGTCGACCGCGGGAATGTGGAGCGCTGCCGATCCGTTCCTGCGGGCCCTTGACCGCGCATGATCGGAAACATCGTGCCCGAGCTTGCCATGACGCTCCGTCTTCGGTGGGGCCTGGTCGAGATCCCACCACTCCGGTCCGTCCTGAAGCGTTCGGGCAGGACGCCTTCGAATCAGCAGTGCCCGCACGATCACCACACTCACCGCCGATGCCCACCAGGCGACCGCAGCGATCAACACCTCCTGCGCTGCGGCCAGGAACACCGCCTGTCCCGTGATCGGGAAAACGCACTCCAACCAGGGCATATGGATATGTGACGCGTGTTGCGCAACGGTCACGGTGTTGTTTCGGGGTGCTGTCGTCGGCGCAGTTGCCCGGGTGAGCAAAGTGTAAGCGCCCCGACACCACCGGCCATCGAGCGGACATATTCCGCCCCTATGGTCATGCGAATCTTCAATCTCAGGAGCTAAGCCGTGACAACATTATCTCAGCGCCCTTCGAACTCATCGCCTCCCCCGGTATCGATCGGGCATCGGATCGACAAATGGGACCCCGAGGACGAGGCCGCGTGGGAGGCGGGCGGGAAGAACATTGCCCGACGGAACCTCCTCGGCTCCATCCTCGCCGAGCACATCGGATTTTCGGTGTGGTCGGTGTGGTCGGTGATGGTGCTGTTCATGCCCGCGGCGGTCTACCACATCGATCCAGCCGGAAAGTTCTTCCTCGTCGCCATACCCACACTGGTCGGAGCAGTTCTACGCCTGCCGTACACGTTCGCCACCGCCACATTCGGTGGCCGCAACTGGACCATCATCAGCGCACTGGCCCTGGCGGTGCCGATGACCTTGACGCTGTACTTCATCTCGAGGCCCGAAACGTCCTACACCACGTTCATGATCGTCGCCGCGTTCGCCGGCCTCGGCGGCGGGAACTTCGCCTCCTCGATGACCAACATCAACGCGTTCTACCCGCAACGCCTCAAGGGCTGGGCCCTGGGTTTGAACGCGGGCGGTGGGAACATCGGCGTCCCGGCCATCCAGTTGATCGGCCTGCTCGTGATCGCCACCTGGGGCAACCGCAGCCCACAGATCGTCTGCGCGGTGTACCTGGTGCTCATCGGCATCGCCGCCATCATCGCCGCCCTCTACATGGACAACCTCACCGACCAGAAGACCGGCGCACGATCGTTGATCGATGTGCTCAAGTTCCGCGACTCCTGGATCATCTCGTTCCTCTACATCGGAACATTCGGATCGTTCATCGGATTCAGCTTCGCCTTCGGCCAGATCCTGCAACTGAACTTCCTCGCCGGACTCACCAACGGCGCTCCGGCGACCCCCGCCATGCAGGCCACCGCCGCCCTGCACGCCGCCCAGATCGCCTTCATCGGACCGCTCCTCGGGTCCCTGTCCCGCCCACTCGGCGGCCGCCTCGCCGACAAGATCGGCGGCGGCAAGATCACCCTCTACAGCTTCGTCGCAATGATGGCAGCCGCCGGTATCCTCGTCGTCGCCGGCACCGTCGACGACGCAACACCCGGGGCCGCGAACACCGCCCTCATGACCGCCTACGTCGTCGGATTCATCCTGCTGTTCGTCATCTCCGGAATCGGCAACGGCTCCGTCTACAAAATGATCCCGGCCATCTTCGCGGCGAAAGCCGCAGCACTACACCCCCACCACACACCCACCGCCACCGTCTGGTCACGCACCATGTCCGGAGCACTGATCGGAATCGCCGGCGCCGTCGGCGCACTCGGCGGAGTCGCAATCAACCTCGTCCTGCGCGCGTCGTACCTCGGGGTACACAAGTCGGCCACCACCGCATTCTGGGTGTTCGCCGCGTTCTACATCATCTGCGCCGCGATCACCTGGACCGTGTACCTCCGGCGACCGACCGCATCGACACCCTCACCGGCCGGCACCCTCACGCCTGCTGCCTGAAAAACAACTTACGGGATGTACGGGAACGCCATCCCACACACGGAACCCCTTTCAGCAGAACAAATCCCGGCCTCGGTGCTTCACGGCCGGCTTGCGGGTCAACACACTCACGACAGCGATTCAGCGCCCTCGGCGCCGCGTCGACCGACGGAGCCGCATATCCGCTGGCCTCGTCCAGCACAGCAGGGACCGTTCGGCCCCTGGAACACATCGAAAAGGAAATCTACGAGCATGAGAATGTCCAAACTGATGGCCGTCGCTGCCATGACCATCGCGTCGATGGGAATCGTCGCCGGCACCGCCCACGCGGATCCCGCACCGGCCCCGGCCGCCGGGGTCGGGTGGAACCTCACCCGCAACGGTGACCAGGTCATCGTCAACACCACGGCCGGGTCACTGAGCAACGAGAACAACCACCTGATCGTCCGCGACGCCTCAGGTGCCACAGTCGAGTCGGTGCCACTGTCGATCGCCATCGACGGCTTCGCGCACCCCGTCGCCGCACAGATCAACGGCCGCACCGCAACCCTGACCACCGACACCAGCCCGGCCGCCGCAACCCCGGCCACCCTGCCTCTGCGGCAGGTCGACCTGCCCGCCGCAACCGCCGGAGTCAAGGACAACATCACCCTCACCGCGGCCGTCGGCGGCTTCCTCGGCGCGGCAACCGGTCTGGTCGGCGGCTGCCTCCTCGGAGCCGTGGCCGGGGCCGTGATCTCCGCACCCGCAGCACTGCTGTTCGGCGCGGGCCCGGTGGCCGGATGCATCGGCGGCGCATTACTGGTCGGCGCGGGCGCCTCCCTCGCCGGCACCGCGATCGGCGGCCTCGGCGCCATGGCAGCCAACGCCGATCCGTTCATCACCCTGCTGAACGCACCCCCGGCCCCGAAGAAGTAACACGGCCCAAAGCGTCATCGCTGGACAACTCCCGTGGGTGCGGGCCGCCTGGCGGGCCGCACCGCGGACCCTCGCGTTGCAGATACGGATTCGTATCCGCGCAGCATGACGAGTGGATGAACACCACTGGAGCAGGCGTCGCACACCGTGCGCGGCCGACGCACTGCTGAATGGGGCCAGGGTCGACGTATGCGCGAGCATCTCGCGGGGTCGGTCCCGACGCGGCGTCACTGGCTTCCAAATGGGGCCGGGAAGGACAGAAACGAGGACGACCGGATCGAGAAGCTGGGCAGGAGGATGAGCATCTACTCGGCGTCCAGTTCCCTCCGTATCGCGTCGAGTTCCTCCTTGATCCGAGCCGTCCTGTTGTGTCATGGATCCGTAGGGCGTCATCAGGATCAACTCAGTTTGCTGCGGTGAGAGCGAGTAGCGCACGCAGGCGGGCTGCGGCCTCGTCCCCTCCCTTTGATCGAAAGATCAATGCCAGGATTTCGAATGCGTTCTCCTGCGCCAGATTCGCTGCGACCAGGAGTTCATATCGTTCTCGCCGTATCGGCCCGCCAGGGTCCGGACGTTCCATCATCCTCACCTCCCTCCCGGACATCCGACCACACGGGACGCTCAGCTCGGTCGCTTTCCGAGCGAGTCGGGGCCGAGTCGGTGCACTGCCGGGTCGTCCTCGAAGCAATTCCCACAGAATCAGCCATTCCTGCTGCTCATGCGGATCGCGCTCGTACTGGCCACCGTGACAGGCCTACCGGTCGAGATGCACAATCGGACAAGTCCCGCTAGCAGCGGACAATCGCCCTGCTCAACGGGGCGATTGTCGGGATGGGCGATGCCGGGAAGTGCGGCGTCGAGAGAAACACGCGAATATGAAGGAAGCCTCCGACGATACGAAGTCCACCAAAAGTGGCGGGAATCCCCACCCCGAGTGCAAGTTATGGGATCTGATCCTGGATTCGGCCACCTTGATGGCCGCCGCAGTGATCATCGCCCTCACCCTCACCACCGGTGGATACCTGTGAACTGACGCGCCAATGCCGGGCCCCTGCCCCGCCGGCCAATCGCGGGTCGCAATATGTACCTGCCGCCGGGGTCCAGGCCGCCCGAGAATGGGAGCGAACGGCGCTGATCACGATACGGCGGCAGACCGCCTGCCGTCCCAGACTCGCCGCGCTCACGTCGGCGAACGAAGCGCCAGCGGAAAAGTACTACTCCCCGCGGCGAGGTGTGGCGCGTTCCCACCAGTCGATCGTCTCGCCGTCGGCCCCGAGCCACCGCTGCCGTCCACCACCACCCATGCCGCCGCGGATGCGGCGCTTCCCCGAACGGCTGATGTGTCCGGCATTGGACGCACACCGTCGCCCTACCGAGCGCGGGCCGGCTCGTCAGGTCGGCGGATCGAGAACCCGGACCGACCGCGGAAGCGGCTGTACCGCAATACCGCAACGCCTCGCCGCCGCCGCGAAAGACTCCGGGCGGGGATCCACAGGCCAGGACACCTCCCCGGCCGGACCGAATACCGCGGCCGCATTCGCCGCCGGGCCCGTGGTGAACCGCGTCTGGTACCGGATGCCGTCGAACTCGGCATCGAATGCCGCCGCCCACGCCCGGGGAACGTCGTACGGTGTCATCGAACACAACTCCCGGGTGAGCCCGAACGCGGCAGCCCCGTCGGCGCAGGTGTCCGCGAGGTCATGGGTGCCCGGTACCCGCAGAGTCGACAGTGCCCGCTCGGCCGCGAAGTCGTGGGCGATCACCCCGAGCGATGCCAACGCCTCCCCCACCGTCTCCCGGATCGCCGTCGTCTCATCGAATGCGACGTAGCACGTACCGCGCGGCGCGGCCAGATCAAATCGTCCGCCACCTGACGAGGAGAACCACCACGGTCCATTCGAGACCCGGTGACCCCGCTTGACCTGCCGCCTCCCGGTCAACCGCCAACCAGGAAACCCGGTGAGCGCGCGCGTTCCGGGCGCCCGCAGAGCAACGTCCTCCCGGGTCACGCCGCCCACCGCTGCACATCCGCGCGGGCCGCCGCCAGGACCGGGTCGACCCGGCCGCCCTCGGTCAACCAGCCCACCGCGGTCTTACCGCCGAACGCATCCTGTGGTGCCCGCAGCCACAGCGCACTCGTCCACGGGTCGGCCCCTGCACGCAGGACACGCCACACCTGCACCAGCGCCGGGTCCACGGTGCCGCTGCGGGTGAACTGCCACACCGGGTAGACCCATTGCCCCTCCTCGAGCTGGCAGGCGATCACCGCGTTGGTGGCGACCTTCTTGCTCACCGCCTGCCGACTGACCTTCCACCACCGAGTCAGACCGGCGGTGTCGTAAAACGGGCCCACGACCTGGTCATAGACATGATGGGTGGGAAGCGCAGCCGACATCGCGTCAGCGATCGCCTGCACGTCCGCGAACGCGTCGGTGGGCACGCCGGCCGCAGCGGCGGCGGCGAAGGTACGGTGCACCCGCTGCGAGAGCTCCTCCATCAATTGCTTCTCCTGCTCCACCAGCGACGTCATCACCCACACCCACCCTTTCGCGTCAACTTTGTCAACCACAATGATGCACCAAAGGGTCAACCACGTCAACCAGACCGTCCACTCCTTTGGCAGACGGATCTTGTCAGACTGCGCTATCTACCGGCTCGCCTCGACTTGTCGCGCACTGCACGACTCGGTGTTCTTTTGCCGTCACGGAATCCGCCGCAACGTGGCGGAACTGCCACTGGGCCTTGGGATCAGTCGTCGGCTACCCACTCCATGAGGGCGGAGTAGGTCCATGGAGTGTCTGAACACGTTATCCAGAACGCCCCGGGTGGCGTGACACTGCGTGCGGGCGGTAGGCGACGCCAACCAGGGGTCCATGACTGCACGATCCGACGCACGGAAGTTTTACCAGCACTCCGCCTTCCGTCGTTCTGATCAGATTCCGAATCCCCCACGGGGCCTTCCGCGCAGAACAACCCACGCGCCAGCGTAAGATCCACCGAAATCCCAGTGTCACGATGGATCGTGTTGGCCGGTTCGCTCTACCGTTGTTTCGCCTCCGTGGCTTATGTCAGTTTTGCGGCTGGCCGACACCATAAGGACCGGCCGACCTGGCTTGAGAGGAGCGTGGCGTCGCCCCTACTGGGATATGCCGATCGACCGGTCCATGCCACCCACCCGCAACCTGGGCAGGAGACATAACACCATGATGGTCATCGGGATCGATGCGCACAAGCGCACCCACACCGCCGTCGGGGTCGATCAGACGGGACGGCAGCTGTCGACGAAAACCGTTGGTACCACGAGCAAAGACCACCTGACGCTGCTGCGATGGGCGACTGAACAGTCTGGTGATCGACTTTGGGCTATCGAGGACTGCCGTCACCTGAGTCGGCGTCTCGAACGCGATCTGATCGCCGCCGGCGAACGAATAGTTCGGGTCCCGCCGAAATTGATGGCGAACGTCCGCGACGGCGCCCGCACCTACGGCAAGTCGGATCCGATCGACGCGCTCGCTGTCGCACGCGCGGCCCTGCGTGAGCCCGATCTGCCCGAAGCCCGCCTCGACGGCACAGAACGTGAGCTCCGGCTTCTGGTCGACCATCGCGAGGACCTCGTTGCCGAGCGGACTCGAATCATCGCACGCCTGCGCTGGCACCTTCACGAGCTCGACCCAGGGTGGAAGGCGCCGACGAAAATGGACCGGACCAGCGCGTTCGATAAAGTCCAAGCACATCTGTCGAACTGTTCGGGCCTTGTCGCCGAACTGGCAGCCCGACTCGTCGAGCACCTACGCCGCCTCACTGTAGAGATCGACGAACTCAAAGGGGAGATCACTTCCCGAACCGCTGTGCTAGCCCCTTCCTTGTTGGCGATTCCTGGGTGCGGACCGCTCATTGCAGCGAAGCTGGTCGGTGAGACCGCTCGTGTCGATCGATTTCACTCCAAGGATGCGTTCGCACGGCACAACGGGACCGCGCCGCTTCCGGTATGGTCGTCGAACCGCGCTCGACATCGACTCTCGCGCACCGGGAACCGTCAGCTCAATGCCGCAATCCACCGCATCGCACTCACTCAGGCCCGCTGTCATCCCGACGCTCGAGCACTGTTGGCACGTCGCAAGGCCAGCGGCGACGGTGGAATGGAAGCACTCCGCATCCTCAAACGCAGACTCTCGGACGTCGTCTTCAAAGCGATGGCCGCAGATCTATCTCTGATGGTCGCCGCAGCCGCTGCTTGACAGAGGAGCAAGTGATAGTCCCCGGACACGAACTGCGGATCCACCAGATGGTGTTCGCGCCCCCGTCGTGGAGGTGGAGTTTCTTAAATTGCCTGCAATTCCGTTGATCGTGTTCTAGTGAGATGCCGCGGTAAGCGCTGCCGTCCTCCGGCGATATCTGCCACCGGCCTCTGAGGTCCTGGATGCCTCACCGATCTGAGATTCATTCGCGCAGCTGATACCTTCAGCTCACAGGGGTTGGCAAGAACCTGTAGTGAAGATGAGTCGTGCTGCGCTTTTAATTCCCGTCCGCGCCATACTTGGCGGCATGCGATCTCATGGCTGGGTGGCGATCTGCCACCGCCGACCGAACGCGAGAACCGGGCAGGTGGTGCCGGGGTGGTCACGGACCCTGGGTGACGAGGCGGGTCGGTGGGGATCTCTCCGAGCCCTCGGTGTTATCTGGCGTCCTCGGGGCCGATCGCCGTGCGTAGATCTTGTGTCACACCGTTCGGCACGGTAGTTCGGTGCCGTGCTCCAGCGGCTCAGCGGTTTCGTCCGCGTCAGTCGCGGAGTTCGCCGATGTCTCCGACCCCTCCCTGCAGGTGCATCCGGCCATCGGACAGCTTGTAGGTGACGCCGGCAATAGCGCAGGCACCACTGGCGACGCGATCGGCAATGATGCGCGAACGCTGCATGAGGAGAGTCCCGGTCTCCACGACGTGGCGGCCTTCGAGTTCGTCGACGGTGGTGAGGCCCTCTTTGCGACCCATCATGATCGACGGCGCCACCCGTTCAACGATGCTGCGGATGAAGCCGTCCGGAACCTTGCCCTCATCCAGCGCGTCCAGAGTGGACTTCACGGCGCCGCAACCGTCATGACCCAGCACGACGATCAAGGGCGCGTCGAGGATCTGCACCGCGTACTCGATGGAACCGAGCACGGCGTCGTCGAGGACGTGGCCGGCCGTTCGGACGACGAACATGTCACCGAGGCCCTGGTCGAAGATGATTTCCGCAGCGACACGTGAGTCTCCGCATCCGAACAACACCGCGGTGGGGTGCTCTTCGTCGACGAGCTGCGCGCGGTCGACGATTCCCTGGCTGGGGTGGATCGAGACTCCGCTGACGAAGCGCTCGTTACCCTGGCGGAGGGTTTTCCACGCGGCAACCGGGTTGGAGTGAGGCATGCGGTTATTGTTCACCTGCGCTGTTGCGCCTTCTCGGCGGGAACATTACGGCGACGGAAACTCCGGTTCGCGCATCGGCGAAGAGACGTGTGAGGAGCAAGTGGCGGGCGACGCCTCCGCGCTGATCAGCCGGTGCGAGTCTCCACGCATCGAACACAGCGGTCAGCAGGGACGCCCTGCAAGAGGATCAGTGCGCACGTGCGGTTCCGGCGGCTGCACCGGCGCACCGACCATACCTTCGCCGATCTCGCCCGACGCATCAACCCGATCGTGTGGGGATGGATGTTGTACTACGGTGCGTACCACTTGCGGACCGGACCGAGTACGCACCCTCAGATGTCCGCGCAGGGAATACCACCGATCACGGGACGCAGCCCGCCGGACGCACCCGACAGGTACCTGTGGCGGTTGGTCCCGGCAGACTCCTGAAGGCTCATTTCGAGAGCCGGCGACAGCCACCTGCGCCTATGACGAGATAGGTCGCCGTCGTGGCTCTATGCAGGAGTTAATGCTGTCGGGCCGTGGTTCTGCGCGCCAGCGAGGGCCTGCTGGCCACCTTCGAGTACGTGCAGGAGTCTGCGGGAACCGAGACCGGCGAGATCGGTGGCGAGCAGGGCCGAAACCCTTCGACGGTGAGCTGGTCGACGATACCGGTTTCATCGTCGATGAACGCACGCAACCCTTGCGGATGCTGCCGTCGGACGAGCTGGAGTGGGAGCGTTTGACCTCCGCCGCGGTCGAAGACGAGGCCCTACCTTGTTGTCTGCACACGGAGCGCGCCCGGTCGGAAGGTCGTGCTCGGTGAGCCATCGACGGGTACCCGTGTGGGTGTAGTCGGGCCGATTCGTCGAATAGACCAGGGTGAAGCCGAGTCCCTCGATCGCCCAGGCGAGGTCGAAACCAGACTCAATCACCTCCGCATCCGCGATGTGGGAGAAGAACGCCGGCCACCACTCCCTCGCTGGCCGTTCGAGTTCACACCCGAACATGGACATGTCGGTGACCACGCCGTCGACATCGAGGAGTACGACTCGGTCGTCGCCGGGACGTTGCCGCGTGTACTTCCGAGCGTGCGTCTGCCGGCCATGTCGGTTTCCCCCTGTCTCCGCTGGTCACGCGGAACAGCTAATCAGAGTGCGATGCAGCGTCGCCGTAGCCACGCCGAGTGTTGCGCGAGCGCGGTCACGGAGACGCCGGCGCCTTTTACTTTGCGAGCGATTGCCTTCCGTTGGCTGTTGGCCGTGGGCGGTCGGCCAGCGTTGCGCCCTTGCTCGAGGATCCCTGCCGTTGGCAGTGCGTTGGCGGTGCGTCGACGTGGCCACAATGGCAGCGGTGGGGTGCACATCTCAATCGACTCCGATCAACTCGCCTGTTCCGCCGTACGGCGTCGTCCCGAACAAGAGCAATGACGATCTGGTGCGCTTCGTGAACGGAACGTTGGAACGGGTGCGTACGGATGGAACATGGATAAGCATGTACGACAAATGGTTACGACGGGGAGGGCCGACCGAAGTCCCATCGGTGCCGAGATATGGTCGCCACCCCGTCCTGGATGTGAGTCCGCGGGTGATGCTCGCCGATCGGATCGTCGGGGCCCTGCACCTCGGATGCCGGGCCTGGCGATCCACACGGCAGACCGCCGGGCGTCGGCCGACACATGCGCACGGCGACAGCGAGGTTCGCACGGACGCGGGGCCGCGCAACGCCACACCGAAGACGAAACCGACTGAGCTCACTCCTGGGGCTGCCGCCCTCGCTCGGCCTCCTCCCGCACCGCTGCCGCGACCGCCGGCGCGACGGTGACGTCGAACACGCTCGGCACGATGTAGGTGGCATTGAGCTCGGACGGCGACACCCTGTCGGCGATCGCCCCGGCCGCGGCAATCAGCATCTCGTCGGTGATGTCGACCGCGTGCGCGTCGAGCAGACCACGGAACACCCCCGGGAAGGCGAGGACGTTGTTGATCTGGTTGGGAAAGTCCGACCGGCCGGTGGCCACCACGGTGGCATGTTCGCCAGCGACGACCGGATCGACCTCCGGGACCGGATTGGCCAGCGCGAACACGATCGACTCGTCGGCCATCGCCGCGATGTCGTCGCCCGTGACAATGTTCGGCGCCGAGACCCCGATGAACACGTCCGCCCCGAC